>DNDT01000272.1 GCA_003487525.1 Flavobacteriales bacterium | reverse complement strand
AAGTAGATCATGGAGTAGGATTTACCGCTGCCTTGTGTATGCCAGAAAACACCGAGCTTACCCTGATTCTTGCGGATGTCTTGCACAGCTTGAAAGGCATTGTTGACACCAAGGAATTGATGGTTCATTGGAATCAATTGCTGCAAGCCGTCTTTGCCTTCGGTGTAAAGGATGAAATTCTCGACAATATCTGGCAGGCGGGATTTTTCGCACACGCCGCGCAGGACCGTATCAAGTGAAATGATTCCTTTTTCACCTTCAGAATTGATGCGCTTCCACTCGTTGAAGTGTTCCCACTCTGCGCTGAGACTGCCCAGCCGCGTGGCGGAACCATTCGAGAGAATAATGAAGGTGGTATACCAAAAAAGTTGTGGAATGGTTTCTTTGTAATCGCGCAGGTTGTCTTGGTAGGCATGTTCGAGTTGGCGGTGACTGGCTTTGAGTTCGATAAAGACCAGCGGCAAACCATTGACAAAGCCGAGCAGGTCTGTGCGGCGTGTGTAAATGTTCCCTGTGACCCAAAACTGTGACGTGAGCAGGAAATCGTTTTCGGTGGGATGTTCCCAATCTATCACGCGGACAGTTTCTTCGCGTTGCTGACCTTCATCATCTTTGAATTTGACCTTCACCCCGTCTTTGATTAAGTCATACACGTTTTGATTGGCTGCAACAAGAGGAAGCATGGAACGGTCGCGGATGATTTCAGTGATGGCGAGTTCTAGAGCGACGGCGGGCAGTTCGGGATTTAGTTTGACGAGGGCAGGGCGCAGGCGGCTGACCAAGACTACTTCGCCGCGATGTTCGCGCCCCAGGGAACCGTTTTCTCCATAAGTCTCATCATAGGCGTTGACAGTTTGCCAGCCCAGCCCATCTTTGAAAAGACGGATGGCGGGTTGTTCTATGAGGTTATCTTCGGAGAATAAATTCATTGAAACTATTACTATATCCCTGAATAATATTCGTTAAATACTTTTTGGATTAACGTCTGCAAATCAAAATCTAATTGTCTTTCCTCGCTAGTACATCTTGGATTTGAACATTTGAATATGTGTTTTGTCTTGCCCCCCTGCATTATTTTGAATCCGTCTTCTATTTGCTTTTCGTAGCTAGTTTTTACTTCAACAACATGTGCTTTGCAGATTGGACAGTACGGACCGGATAACTCATCTCGATTATTGTTTTTCCAAAGAAATCCATGAGCACTGCGCCACTTATATCTTCTAAACATTTTTCTAATGTATTTTTGGTTGAAATAAACAATTATTGTGGCTATGGCAAATCCAATGCCTATTTGATAGGCAGGTATATCAATAGAGAAATGAATATAGATACTATTTAGATAAAAGATGAAACCGAGTCCTGCAAGAATGGTTACAAGCAAAAATGGAAGCAAAATTGCTTTTATCGTATCTGAGAATGCCCCGCTAATTCCATCTTGAAGCCATTTTGGTGTTCGGGATTCTTGGGTTTTGGTATCATCATCCTTGGTCATTATTTATCCCCTTTAGTGCTTCCAATTCATCGTACTCCATTTCTGTAAACTGCCAGCCTTTTCCTTCGGTTAGGATGATATTACTGATGAATAACATTCCTCTTGAACGTGGAAATCCGTCAAAATCAATTTGGTCACTAGAAAGGTGTTCCTTTAAAATATCATATTCTTTTTTGCTTGGCCAAATAACTGACACATTTCCTATTATTGAGAATAAGTCAGGTGGTATTGAAGTTAGAGGGCAATGTAGCCATACACTGAGTTTATTCATCGAGGCTTCGCGTATCAGGATTCTAATTTCCTCTTCTAGTTTTGGAGAAATTCTTTGAATTGTGTCAAATACAAATATAACTGGAAAATCATTCGTTGACCGTGGAAGGATTCCTTTTCGAAGCTTTGCAAGGGACTTTAGGATAGTGTTATCAGATGTTGACTTAATTCGGAGAAGACTTCCAGGTAGGATCTTATCTTTCCAATCAGCTGAATTTGTATCTAAGGATTTAGGCTGTATGTTATATGGTATTTTCAATGGATGAGAAAATGGAAAAATGATGGCTGATCTTTTTGACGTTAACTCACTTGCTACCAAATATTGATAAACGAGCCTGTCACTAATCCCGGGTCGATGAGCAATAATAGCGCTGGAACCAATATAACCTCCACTTTCAATGCTTATGTCAAGCAATTTGAAAGAAATATCCCCTTCACCTGTAACACGTATCGGCTCAAGCTTTTTTGCCATTATTTTCCCCAATCGTCACAATTTAATCTTCGTCAATAATTCTAAAAATTGAAGATGATGATCTAGGGCGTGCAATTACGCGAGCCCCATCCGAAACTAGTTTTCCCATGAGTGGTCGGTTGTCGGGTGGGTCGACAAGAATATCTAGCTTGTCATCACCTAATATGTCGCTAAAATGACTCTTAAGACCTGCTGATAAATCTGATTTAGTAATGCTATCTGATACGGCTAATGTAACCCTCTTACGGATTTTTCCACTTGCATCCTGAATTTCAACTTTGATGTTTACTTCTGCCATCTGGACCTCCCTTACGGGAACTAGTAGATTTCGACTCTCTTATTATACAACGTCCGTACAAAATAATTGAATAAAAAAATTCTATTTAGACAGAAAAAGGGGGATTTGTAAACTTCACCAACCACGGACAGGCGACGCACTGACTGCCCGAAGGGCATGTCGAAGTGAACAGCCCACGCGTTTGGCGCAGCATGGACAAATCCGTTCCCATCCGTGAGTCCGCTTCATAGTCCGTTTAGACCTCCACCTCACCGCCGACCAACCTCGGCAGGCGGTGCACTGAGCCTGTCGAGGTGAGCAGCCCGCGCGTTCGCCGCAGGTTGAACCAGTCCGTTCCCGTCCGTAAATCCGCGTCATAGTCCGTTGACCTCCACCTCACCGCTGACCGACCACGGACAGGAACAGCTCGCGCGTTTGCGGCAGGTTGTTCGATGAGGGCGTCTTCGGAGAAAATACTCATACTTGTCAGTGTAATTTTACTCTTTAGGATTGATTATCGAGTTTCAGTTTGTTATACTATTTTCAACTTCACTCTGGAGGCTATTATGTTCAATTTGGGTGCTTTTTGTTTTGGTCTAGTCATTGGTTGGGTAACTTATAGAACCTTGCGTCGCACAAAGCCTACAGGTTTGAGCGATATTTCCACAGTGGTAGGAGCGGTTGGTGGGGCGGCAGTGATTTCTCTTTTTCCGCAGGAAACTGGTGCATTTAGTTCCTATTGTATTGGCTTGGCGATTGGTTTCTTTGGTTATTTAATCATAGCTGGTTATGTTGATAGACGAGCAACGCGAAATAAGTCATTCAAGGCTGTGAGCAAGTGGTTAGGAGGTGAACCGATAGAAGATAATTTATCGGATGTATCCAAGCCTGATCTTCCAATAGCAGGAAATTAATTATCCCTTTCAATATGTAAATTTGCGAGGCAATAAGGTGTGTAAGCCAAACCCAGTAGATTGCCTCGATTCACCATCTCCCAACGCATTTCGCGAATAGCATGACCAATCTCCATGTCATTCCCGATGCGAGTAAGAATCGCCTCTGCTATCGTCATTGCCATATCGGCGCGAACACTTACTTCTGTGCCAATCACACCGCTTGCTCCTAGGTCTGCAAAAGCAGAAACGAAATTTAATACAATGCCAGGCTGCAATTGAGTGGTATGACAACCATTTATAAACACTAGGGGTCGAACCTGTTGCCAGTGTGGAAGATTGAGACCTCCATAACTCCATTGTTCCAAAGTGTTTGGGAAGATGGAATAGTTGGGGTCAAGAATGTGCTCTCCAATACTCAAGAAAGGTGTTTGTTTCGTATCAACTTCTCCATGGCATAAAAAATATACGATTTCTGGCGCCTGCAACATAATACGGGCATTATTGCGGTCATATGCAGGTTGAAGTGGGTTTAGGCGTGCCCTCATATTTGCGACTAATTGATTCAGGTGGGAGTCACGGGCGGTTTGATCTATATCATTTGTTACCCCTACCCCTAAATCAACTTCTTTCCCAATTGAGATTTTGTCAGTTACATCGAACACCCAGCGGCTATCTTGTTTGTGGAGTGCTCCTGTTGGCTGTTCGATAATGTGTTTCAAGCCCCAGAAGCCATAAGGACAAATAATATTTTGCTTATGCCATTCTTCGTCTTGATAAGGGCAACCCATTTCAGCTTCCTTTTCACGAATGCCGTTCCCATTCCACTCTTCAATTACTTTGCATAGTTTTGCTTTGTCGGGTTCTGGCAAAGGGATGTCATATACCAATGCCCATGGGAAAATATAATTTGCAGGTCCTGTGCGAGCAATTTGAATAACAGTTCCTGTTTTCAAAGCATCAAGGAGACCTTGCCGCCAGATGGCTACAGTCCTTCCCGATTCAGACACATCCAAACCACTTAGGGCTAGTGTTCGTAATTGGTCGCCTAACTTTGCCAGTTCAAGCAAGTCGTAACTAAAATCCTTGCGATTCTTTCCAAATGTTTCGCTCAACCCTGTGTAACAATCTGTCATTACCTTTCGGAATTCAAGGAGTGTTTGTTGTGCGGATTGGGAATCGTAGGGTGCCCAGGCAGGTGGAATGGTCGTCTCCTCTTTTGAGTTCAAATGATAAGTAGCCAATATGCGATGACGACCAGATCCATCATCGTTCAGGGTCAAGCCAACAGATATTGGACGTATTTCATTGTTTCCGAATTGAACTTGTCGGTCGCTAAGGCGCTTTGTGTCTTCGAAATTACCCGCTATAACATAATCTACTTCTATTTTGTTCGGTTTCTTTAGTTTGACATTTTGAGAATTTGTTATCCCCACCGATACCAAAGCGGATTGTATCAACTGTCCCTTGTAATATAAGCACAAGCGACCATGTGCACTGCCTTGGCGTTTAAATAACCCAAGTTTAGGAGCCTTGACCCTCAACTTGACTGCTCCAGATGCACTTGCACGTTCTCCATTTTCAAATGGATAACTTTGTCCTGCTTTGGCAGGGACCCATATTTCGGTAGTGGACAGGCGAGGTGAAAAATCCTCGGCCACAAATACCACACGAACTTGATATCCTTGTTGATCCTCTGGTAATTTGTCTTCAGGGAAATAAGCTTGTTCGCTTTTAATTACAAGATTTCCATCTTGTCTCCATGGTGGACCCACATCGACCAACAAATCATAGGGGTTGTTGCTAAGAAGAGCCTGATTACGATTGAGACGAGGACCACCTACTTTTGCAAATCCAGCATTTAATATGCGACGAGGTTCTGCTTTATTAACCAGTCCAGAGATTTGGTTATACTCAACGCCAATGACGATATTGCCAGAAACACTCCCGCCAATTTGAATATTGCCAACGGCAACGCTTGAGTCTGTTGCAACAACTATTTCTGATTCTTCAGATTGGTTTTCCTGTGTGTCTGGTGAAGATGATGCGGACAATATATCTTCTGAATCCTGGGTAACAGACCGGTCCTTAAATGTTGTTGAAGGAGGCTTGGCCTTGTCCTCTTTCACACCTCTTTTTGCGCTGCTTTCATTGCCCCTCATATGGATAGGATCTACGTCTCCATCAATTATTATATTTTTTGATAATGGAAGCTTGTCCTTTGGATATAAGTTTTCAGGATATAGTTTTAAGAGGTCGTTTGCTAAATCCATGGTTTCGAGATAGCGTTCGTCGGGGTTTTTGGCGAGCGCTTTCTCAAACACATTTTCTATACCAGCATGCAGATTTGGATTTATTTGACGGATATTTGGTATTGGCTCATTTAATATTCTTTCAATCATCTTAACAGGGGTATCAGCATCAAATGGTTGCTTGTCAACAAGCAACTCGAACAATAGAATACCTAGAGAATAGGTGTCGCTACGTTTACCGACTCTTTTCCCTGTTACCTGTTCAGGGCTGATGTATGCTAGATTGCCAGATATTCCAGATAGAGTTGAATTTTCAGATGAAGACAATGGCACTAAAATATCAGCTGAAGAGATAGCTGCATTATTCTTTTCATCAAGAAACACATGATTGGGTGTCAAATTTTTGTAGGTTATGCCTCTGTGGTGCAAGTAGTCCAAAGCGGATGCAATATCGCGGACAATTGAAACGATCTCTCCAATGGAGAGCGGTTCATTTTTTTTCTTCATGCGTTCAGCAAGAGACCCACCAGCCATGTAAGGCATGACGATGATTGATGAATTTTCTTCGAAAATGAAATCTAGTACAGGTAGTACGGCGGAATGATTTAACCCCGCTATCTGTCTAGCCTCTCTAAATAATTGCTGTTGCGCCTGCGGGCTATTGTTAGCAGACTCATGAAAAAATATTTTGAGTACCACATGCCTATTCAAACGATC
>DNDT01000138.1 GCA_003487525.1 Flavobacteriales bacterium | reverse complement strand
GATATTGTCATTGGAAAAGCAATATCCGTCTGGAAGACAGCTTGCGTGGAGAAACTGATTTCGATCTTTTAATTGATCGCAAGGATTCGCAGGCATTTCGCCAGATATTAAATGAACAAAACATCAAACTTCTTGTTGCTGCCCCGGGGCGAAACTACCCTTCTATGGAAAATTACCTTGGATTCGATGAAAAGACAGGTTCATTTTTCCATCTGCATGTGCACTACAAGCTTGTGCTTGGTGAACGGTTTGTAAAAAATTATCGATTGCCTTTTGAGAATGACTTTCTTGCTAAGGTGAATGTGCATTATGGAGTTAAAGTTCCTGTACCTGAATTGGAGATCATCGTTCTTTCGATTCGTGCGCTCTTGAAATATCGGGCTCGCGATCTTATCAAAGACAACATTCCTTTTCGGGGGCCTGGCTTGAATCCCGAATATCGCGTTGAGATCGAATGGCTTCTTGCGCAAACAAATATAAACAAAATTGTAGCTGTCCTTAATGACTTGGATAATGTGATAACTGCTGACGAGATTGAAGAATTCTTGCGGATTGCGCGGTCTGGTAAAAAGGCGGGATTTAAGCTTCAGTTGATCAAGAGCCGCATCAAACAGCGTCTTAGCTTGTTTCAACGGTCTAACGCCTTCTCTGCAACAATAATATATTTTCGCGAATTATGGCTTCGACGTAATTATTGGCGATCCTCACCCATAACAAAGATGACATTTCCCGAAGGTGGGCAGACGATTGCCCTCATCGGTGCAGATGGTGCCGGAAAATCCACAATCACAGACCTTCTTGTCAGATGGTTGTCATGGAAGTTAGATGTTTATGACTTATATCTGGGAAGTACAAAACCGTCTCGTCGCAGCTCATTTTCCTATTTTATCTTCCGTTTGCTGCGGCGGTCAACACGTCTTGTGGGAGAGAAAAATTTACTGGGAAAGTTGCTTGCGTGGTTGAGAGATATACTGCTGTACCTGCATCATTATTTTACAGGTCATGATCGTTACAAGCGTTACGAAAGCGGGGAAAAACGAGCTATAGCGGGTTCCGTAGTACTATTTGATCGTTACCCTCTTGAAGCATTTAATACGAATTCGGTTACTTTTGATGAAATGGATGCAGCCAAAATTCCTTCCCTGGCATCTGAACGAAAAGATCCCCTTACACAAAGCCTCATGCGTGCTGAGCAGGGTATTTACGGGAAGTTTCGGTCACCAGATTGTGTGATTGTTCTGGATGTTAGCCCTGAAATTTCCATTTCTCGGAAACCCGATCATGACCCGGAAGTGATAGAAAAGAAGATCAAGGGTGTTCGTACTCTGTTGAAAGTAATCCGATCTGATCACAGGGATGTTCGTTTTGTGCAAATCAATGCAGATCTGCCTTTCGACCAGGTCGTGTTACAGATCAAAAAAAGCATTTGGGCTTTGTTGTGAAACCGCTCATCGTTGAATTTCTAGGCACACAAGGTTCTGGCAAGACCACACTGTTGCCAATGGTCGTTGCTTTCTTCAGGGAAAAAGGCATGCAGGCTAATAGCGTGACAGAGGCGGCGCGCCTCTACGCACAACGTACTTTATTAGGAAAGTTGATCAGCATAATTGCTCCTGGGTTCATTCGCGACAAGTTGTTGTGGCAGGTTTATTATCAAAAGAGTGTTGTCGCCAGATTGATATTCAATCTTAAAAATCGTTCACTGGTTTCCTATATAAATAAGACCCAACGAGCCAGACCTGCCGGTGCTGGTGTCAGGGAACGACGAATACGTTACTGGTTTTCTCATTTAAGCGGAATATATACATTTCTCAAAATGCACGCACTTAAGAATGAAATTCTTGTATTTGATGACGGCTTTGTTCATCGCGTAGTTCATCTCAACGCATCATCTATCGAAACTCCTCAGCGTGGGAATATCGTTGAATACCTTTCGCGCATCCCATTGCCTATTTTGCTTATCGTTCCGCGAGTTCCGTTGGACGAGTGTGTCAACCGTGTTGAGAACCGTGGGATATGGAAGCATTTCCGTGACAGGACACAGGATGACCTTCGTCAATATCTTGCCAACTCAGAATATATTGTCAATATCGCTGTAGATGAACTTCGTGCAAAAGGATGTTTAGTGATTGAAGTGGATAACAATCATGCAGATGTTCGAGAAACGTTTGCTGAATTAGGGGAGAAAATGAAATCAATGGAATTATTCCCACTTCCATCATAACTGGTTGTTGTTTTGACGATTTTGTATTTTCCCCGGCCATCAAGAGTTATCGCTTCAATACGTTCCCGTCTGCGCCCTTTGGATATTAGCAGGGAAATTCTTCAAGATGTACTCGGCCATTATGATTTTGATATGGTGGGCAAACCTTACAACCTTGCCCTGAGCAGACGTACTGGAAATGTTGTCATCCCTGTAACTGGCGGTAAAGTAGTTCTCAAGCGGTATAGGGATCATCTGCAATCCGACGGGATTCAGTACATTCATTCAATTCTAGCTCGACTGTTTGAGTTGTCCTTCCCGGCACCGAAATTAATCCCCGCCTCGTCTGGTGAAGATTTTATTTCAGCCCAGAGTGGAAGGTACGCCGTGTTTGAATTTGTCAATGGACGTAATCACTCGCTTGACTACATTTTTTCATCTGATCGATACAAATTGATTCATGCCTCTGGGAAAATACTGGCAACCTATCATAAAGTTTTGAATGGTTTTCAACCCAAAGGCACACACCATTTAGGGTTTTTATCCTATACTGGCGGCTGGCAAAGAGACTCCATTTGGTTTACCAACAAGGCACATGAGTTGATTGAAAAATCATCCGCGATTTCGAACAATGAAGAAAAGACGATCGCTGATTTCCTTATAGAGCATAGTGAAAAAATATTGGATGATTTCAAACGCCTGGACGAAAAGCTTCAAAATGCGCATCTGCTGCGTACAATTGTCCATGGCGATTTTGGGTTGCACAATCTTATTTTTAAAAAAGACGGCAAGATCATATTAACCGATTATGAAACTACGCGTTTGGAATGGCGTCTTAGTGATTTGGTTATAACACTTTCTCGCAGTCGTTCCCCTGAAACAATGGTTCACTTTGAGACTATCAGACAATTTCTATTAGGATATCAGGATGTTTATCCCATTCCCGCGCAGGAATGGCAATATCTGCCTGATGTATGGCAGTTCATCAAGTTGCGTTCCATTTTCATTAGTTGGAACTTGTACTTTGAAC
>DNDT01000364.1 GCA_003487525.1 Flavobacteriales bacterium | reverse complement strand
TATACGTTAAGATTATAATTGGCCTCGCCTTGGGTATTGGCTGGTCTTTTTTGAGCAGTATGCTCGGGTGGAATCAATTCACGATTGACTGGATCGATCCGTTTGGAACGATCTTTATTCGCTTGTTGAAATTCATTGCCGTTCCCCTGGTATTGTTTTCAATAATTACCGGGGTGGCCGGAATGAACGATATCGGGCGCCTGGGAAAACTGGGAGGAAAGACCTTGCTCATTTACCTGCTTACCACGGTATTTGCGGTTACGGTTGGGCTTCTAATCGGAAACGTCTTTAAACCTGGTTCTCATATAGATCGGGATCAGTTAATAAAAAACCGGATTTCGTATGAAAGATGGGCTGTCGAAAGCGGAGTAGGGGTATTGGACGGTAAGTCGTTTTTAAAGGATCCGAAATATTCCGGTTTAACCGGTGATCAAAACGGTGAGTCTCCTATAACTTCCAAATCCCTGGATGTAGAACAGAAAATTGCTTTGATGAAATCAAATCAGGAGCAGGGACCGCTTCGTTTTTTAATAGACATGGTACCCGAAAACATTGCTCTGTCCATTTCGGATAACAGACTGATGTTACAAGTCATATTCTTTGCCATCTTTTTTGGTATAACCCTGATTATCATACCCAAAGAAAAAGCTAAACCACTCATTGAATTCTTTACAGCAATCAACGAGGCTTTTTTGAAGATGGTTGAAATTGTGATGCAGGCTGCTCCTTACTTTGTTTTCGCACTTATGGCTGGTGTCGTTGCCAAGATGGCCGACACACCGAAGGAGGTATTCGAGATTTTTAAAAGTTTGGGGACCTATAGTGTTGCCGTATTTCTGGGTCTGCTCTTCATGATATTTATTTTTTACCCCATGCTGGTCAGGCTGATTGCAGGCATTGGTTACCCGGATTTTTTCAAAAAAATAAGTCCGGCGCAATTTCTGGCTTTTTCGACCAGTAGCAGTGCGGCTACCTTACCTGTCACGATCGAATGTGTCGAAGAAAACTTTGGGGTATCAAAGAATGTGGCCGGTTTTGTATTACCGATTGGTGCAACGGTAAACATGGATGGAACTTCGCTGTATCAAACAGTAGCTGTATTGTTTTTGGCTCAGATGCATATGGTTGATCTCAGTCTCGGTCAGCAATTGACCATTGTACTGACTGCAACCCTTGCTTCAATTGGATCTGCTGCTGTTCCGAGTGCGGGACTTGTAATGCTGATGGTTGTGCTAATTTCTGTCGGTTTAAATCCTGCCTGGATTGCGATAATATTCCCGGTGGACAGAATACTCGACATGTGCCGGACTGTTGTCAATGTTACGGGTGATGCCAGTGTTGCAACCATGGTTGCCGCAAGCGAAGGTGAATTTAAGGGCGGGTCTGCCAACTAGTTAATTGAATATGTATAATTTAGGATTCTTCAAAATTGTGACGTTATGTTAAAGAAAATTGCAAAAATTCTGGGTGTAGTAATTGTATTGTTGTTGGCTGCTGTCATTTTATTGCCGGTAATCTTTAAGGACAAAATAATTGAAACCGTTAAAGAAGAAATCAACAATAATGTCGAGGCCAAGGTGGACTTCGGTGAATTTGATTTATCGCTTATTTCGAGTTTTCCCGACTTCACTTTTTCGATTGAGGCGGTGAAGGTTGAGGGAATCGGGGAGTTTGAAGGAGTCAAGTTGGCGAACATAGGTGAATTAAATCTGGTGGTTGACCTTATGAGTGTTATCAATGGTGATTTCATAAAGATCAAGGTGGTAGAAATTATTTCTCCCGAGATGAATGTAATCGTAACCAGGGATGGTAAGGCTAATTACGATATCGCAAAGGCTTCCGATACGACAGAGGTGGAACCGGAAATTGAAGTGGAAGAACCCGAAGCTGAATCGGCTGCTTTCAAAATGGAATTGGAGCGATTTGAGATTTCAAATGCCAACATTACCTACGATGATCGGCAAGGCAATATGTATGCAGGGATTGAGGAACTGAATTTTGTGTTGGGAGGAGATTTTTCTTCGGAGATTACCGATATTGATGCGGCTCTTGACATAAGTGCGATCACGTACAAAATGGATGGGGTATCTTTTCTAAATAAGGCCGAAATAGAAATTGATGTCGAGCTCGCTGCAGACTTGACGAACAGTAAATACACGTTTACAGAAAACAATTTCAGGATAAATCAACTTGTTCTTGGTCTGGATGGTTGGGTGCAAATGAGCGAAAACGATGCCATGGATATGGATGTGAAGTTTAACACCAAGCAGACTTCATTCAAATCGATTCTATCCTTGGTTCCGGCAGTTTACAGTCGTGATTTTGAAGCGGTTGAGACAAATGGTTTACTCGCACTGTCCGGTTTTGCAAAAGGACACATGGAAGGTGAAACCTACCCGGCTTTTGGTTTGGATCTTTCCGTAAAGGACGCCAATTTCAAGTATCCCGATTTGCCGAAATCTGTGGATAACATTCAAATTGCGGTTGGTGTTGCCAGCCCGGGAGGAGATCTTAACAATACCGTCGTCGATGTTTCAACGTTTCATTTCGAACTTGCATCGAATCCCTTCGATATGGGTGTGCTGATCAAGACACCAATGACGGATCCTTATCTCAAGGCGTTCTTTAAGGGACAAATTGATTTGAATTCGTTAAAGGATGTCATTCCTCTTGAGGAAGGAGATGAAATCAACGGACTCATAGCCATGGACATCTCGATGGAAGGAAATCAGTCGACAATTGATGAGGAGCGGTATGAAGATTTTGAAGCTTCCGGAAATCTGGTGATTACTGAGATGGATTATGCATCAAAAGAACTACCATACAAGGTTAAAATAGCGAAAATCGATGTTGATTTTGCACCGAAATACATCACGCTCAAAGAGATGGATAT
>DNDT01000101.1 GCA_003487525.1 Flavobacteriales bacterium | reverse complement strand
GCATGGTGATAAGCGCCAAGGATGACGAAGAGAAGAAATCCCTGGAGATTATCGAAAACGAAATCAATGAGAACAGGATTCACGGTCTTACATTTTTACGAAATGTCAGGAATTCGTACCCGGAAATATATACCGCGATATCGACCAGGCAGGCCATCCGGGCCATGCTAAATTCTGAAAAACACACCGTTGACCGCCTGTTGCACAGAGGCCGGATAAATTCCGGTGAAGCGGATAAAATGAAGCATAGCATCGAGATCAGAATGAAAAAACTGATCGATACTCCACCTTCGTTCGAGATGCCGGAAACCATTGAATTGATGCGGGGTGTTTCCTGGCTCAAGGACCTTGATCAGGACAAGTTCAATAAAATAGTGGGCTTTTTCCAAAACCGGATTTACTCTCCGGATCAGAAATTGGTAAAAGTCAATGATACGGATGAGGGCGTTTTTGTCATTGTGCGTGGAAAAGTTAAAGTTGAAGTCGGGGACGAAGTCATCGATATATTGGGTGCCGGAAGCGTGATAGGCGAGATGTCCATTTTGAATAAAAGCAAGAGATGTGCAACGGTGACGGCAGAATCCCCGGTGACGACCATGTGGATATCGTCATCCAATATCAAGAAGGCCATAAAAATTGCAAACGAGCTCGAAGGAAAATTCTGGGATTTTGCATCGATTCGTTTTGTTGAAAATTTACTTCGTTCGCAGAAACCATGGAATTCATGGAATCTTGAGGAGTTCCGTGAGTGGGTGTTAAACGGTATAGTCAAAACGGCAAAGCAGGGAGAAACCATTACCCTGGGAGATAACATCATTGTGCTTTTGACGGGACATGTTCACGGAAGCGGAGATAAAAAGAAATCGAAGCGTGCTCCGGTAATTCTGGAAGATGGAGACGTAATAGCGGACGGAAGCTCCAAAATATTTATTATGTCCAATAAACAATAGGTCTGGGAAACTTGCTGTAGAAAAATAACATATGTTCCATTCGTACAAGGTTGATATTTTAGACAAGGAGTTTTCGACGGGAGATGGTAAAAAACACCCGCAAACGGCGCGCGTGCATATGTACGATTCTCACGGCAGGGTTAGGGACGTACGGGACTATGCCTATGTTCTGAAGGAAGATATTTACAAGGATATTGCCGCAGGAACGGACATTGATCTTAACAACTGTTATGTAAAGGACTTTTCACTCTCCGAATACCGAAGTAAATTCGACATGGTGAGTCACGCCCACGTGGAGGTCTTCGGTTTTACCGCCATTGGGGCTTTCCTGGATGCCGAACATGAGGTTGATTTTTCGTATTGCACCTTCAAGGGGGATATATTGCATTTTATCAACATTCATTTTTCATGCAATTTATTGAATTTCCTTCATGCGGATTTTGACGAGGGTGACAAGGATTTTACCAACGCCCGCTTTAATTGCAAGGAGGTGAATTTCCAGTACGCCGATTTTAACAGCGGGTCCGTAAATTTTAAAGATGTTCAATTTCATTCGGAAAACATCTCGTTTGTCAATTCAATATTTTCCACCGGGAAGAAATATTTTACCGGGTGTGATTTTGGCAAGGCAAATATTGCCTTCCAGTTTACCAATTTCGGAGAAGGAGACATATCTTTTGAAAAAGTGGTCATGCTTGGGAAAAAGATTGATTTCAGCAAGGTTGAATTTGGAGACGGAAGGGTCGACTTCAGGTTGAGTGAATTCGGTGATGGTGACATTGTGTTTGATGAATGCGCCTTTGGCGAAGGAAAGCTGAGATTCAGAAAAGCCAAGTTCGGAAGTGGCCGGATGTCCTTTGAATTGGCAATGCTGGAGAATTGCGATATGTCGTTCGAGCGAACCGAGTTTGGAAACGGAGAACTGACGGTTCTTAAGTGCAGATGCCGGTCCATTACCTTCCATTATTCACACCTGAACAACTATGTAGACCTCCGATTCGATTACTGCGGAAAAATGGACCTCACGAGCACCATTGTCAGGGATATTCTTGACTTAAGCAATGAAAAAGGAGAGGTTGAAATTGAGGAAATCGATTTCAGTGGGATGCGGATACTGGGAAGGCTTTTCCTGGACTGGTACGATAACAATGTGAAGGAACTTATCTATAAGCAGGAGGACACCAGCATTAAAATGAAAGCGGAGCAGTTCCGGATGCTGAAGGAAGAGTTCAGGAATCTTGGCCAGTACAACGACGAAGACAAGGCATATCTTGAATTTAAACGCCTTGAATTAAAAGAACGGAAAAACAGGGCCATCAGAGCCAATAAATTTAATGCACTCTGGATGTACCCGGTATATTGGGGTGAGAGCCTGGTTTTTGACCAGATTGGCCATTATGCCACAAATCCGCTTAGAGTATTGGTGAGCATGGCCATATCCTTCGTATTTATTACTCTTTTATACGTGGTGCTAATTGCAGCGGGAATAGGTGATATCGTATCTTCCGTAGGCGACCCGGATCACCTGCCGCTTGTGACAAAATCCATATACCACAGCGCCATCACGTTTCTGACCATTGGGTATGGAGATTACTATCCATCGGGTGTGATCAGGTGGTTATCCGGGGTGGAGGGTTTCGTTGGATTGTTCTTAATGTCCTACTTTACGGTTGCTTTTGTTAGAAAAGTATTGCGTTGATTTATTTTCCGCAGGTGTATTCTATCTTTTTTTTACTTATATTTGAGATAATA
>DNDT01000028.1 GCA_003487525.1 Flavobacteriales bacterium | reverse complement strand
TTCGACCAGTTGCGTGACATATGTTTTATAAATGCCAAGCTCTTTTCGTTCGGACTGCTTGTATGGACCGTATTCCCCCCCAAAGCCCTGACCTTCATCCGGGAGTAATCCACACCAGGTCAGTGAGTCCACGATGTACTTTTCCGCACCCGGAACAAATCGGTTTTGGTCGGTATCTTCAATGCGCAGAATAAAGGTGCCATTGTTGTGCCTTGCAAATAAATAATTGTAAAGGGCGGTACGTACACCTCCCATGTGAAGCGGACCTGTTGGGCTGGGAGCGAATCGGACTCGGACGTTGGAACTCATAAAGGAGTGAAATTGCCTGTTTTTTTAAGCGAGCAAAGATAACGGATTATTCCGTAAGCCAGGTTTCCGGGTCCGCTAACAAAGAGAATTAACAACTTGGTACTGAACAATATATTCAAGTAACTTTGACCGATAATGAAGAAGCAGATCCTTTTTGTCATTTTGGCGTCGATAGTTACGGAGCTTTTGTTTTCGCAGCAAAAAATTGATTTGGCGTTTCAATACCCGTCCGGAGGGACATTCAGAAAGTATCACATCTATGTTCCGACGGCATACAATGCGAGTAATCCGAGCAAGTTGATGGTTGGTTTTCACGCCTTCGATAAAGCTGGGTGGAATGGCAAAAGCTGGAGGGACTCGCTGATTTCATTTGCCGAATACAAAGACCTTCTACTGGTGTGTCCGGACGGAGGAACAGATGGCAGAATAGACGATCAGGTTGATTATGGCTTTACGACCGCGCTCATTGATTCCATGAAAAAGTGGTACAACATCGATCCCTTACAGGTATTCGGTGTGGGGTTATCCGTTGGAGGAAAAGCGTTGTATGAGTATGGACTTAACAACTACCAAACGTTCAAGGGATTTATTCCCATGTGCGCAACCATTACGGACCCAAGCTTTGTAGATGATGTGCTTAACAGGGCAAAATGCAAGAATTTCTACATTATTCATGGCAATCAGGACTCGCCCAATACCAGGTACTATCCGATAAAAGAAGGCCTTTTAAAAAATAAAGCCAAGGTCAATACCATTCTCATGGCAGGAGTGGGCAGCACTTTCGACTTTCCCAACCGTCTTTCGATCATGATCAGGGCGTTTAACTACATCGATACGGCAGCCTGCAATTACACGGGCATTGCAAACAATGAAAAGGGGCACTTTTTAGTGATTCCGAATCCCATTGAGTCAGGCGACAACGTTTCCGTAAACTGGGCCGGGCATATGGATGTTACGGTAAACATATACGACATTTCAGGCCGTATCGTGAACACAGAAAAACACAGGGATCACCTGGGTGATTTTCAACTTTTAACCCGTAATCTGAACGCCGGAACCTACCTTATAGAGCTAAGTGACGGGAGAAACAGGGTTAGGGAAAAATTAATCATCAAACCCTAAGTTCGCATCACGCGGCAATAAAGTCCTTTCTCTTCCGCTATTTATTTAGATATTTGCACAAAGTGCCTTTCCCGGATGTGGGTTAAATTTTCATCATTTATTCTTCGTCAGCGTATACCAATATTGTTGGTGCTTGCGGTGCTTACTGCATTTATGATTTACAATGCGCGCAACGTGCAGATGAGTTATGAAATGTACAGTGTGCTTCCCCCCGAAGATTCTACCTTTCAGAAATTTGAAAAATTCAAATCCCAGTTTGGACAGGAGAGTGCCGTTCTGGTTATGGGAATTAAAGGGAATGAAGTCCTGCAACTGGAAAATTTCAACAGGTGGAAAAAACTCCTTGCCGAGCTTAAAAAAGTTGATGGTGTCGACGAAATACTTGGGCTGCCAACAGTCGCTTACCTGGAAAAAAACAAGGAAGAAAAACGTTTCGAACTAAAGGACCTGTTTGGTGCGGATGAGGTAAAAACCCAGGCGGAACTCGACAGTCTTTTAACAGAGTTCTATTCATTTCCGTTTTACAGGGGCCTGATTTATCAGGACAGCACAAAGGTTTTTGTATCGGCCATTACCCTTGACAGAACGCGCCTTGATTCAAAGGACAGACGGGAAATGATGGACGAAATAGCCGTGGTATGCGATCGTTTTGTTGAAGACACGGGCATCGAATTGCACTTTTCGGGATTACCCTTCATTCGCTCCATAACCACATCTCAAATTTCAAAGGAAATCCAGCTGTTTATCATATTGGCAGCATTGATAACGATGCTTATTCTCTTCCTGTTTTTCAGGTCCTTCAGGGCAACCTTCATATCCATGCTCGTGGTGCTTACAGGGGTGAGCTGGGCAATGGGCTGGATGAGCCTGCTGGAGTATAAAATCACCATGTTGAGCGGGCTGATTCCACCGCTTATCATCGTTATCGGAATACCGAACTGTATCTTTCTGCTCAATAAATACCACCAGGAATTCAAGAGACACGGGAATCAAATTAAAGCACTTAGCCGGGTAATTGAAAAAATCGGAAACGCCATATTCCTGACGAACCTGACAACGGCTCTGGGTATTGCGGCGTTTATTTTTACCAAGAGCGAAATTCTTGTCGAATTTGGAATAGTTACATCCATCTCAATCATGTGCATGTTTGTGCTTTCCATCACCATAATCCCAATATTTTTCAGCTTCTCAAAACCGCCCGGAGCAAGACACACAAAGCATCTGGAGAACAAGTGGATGGCCGTGGTTATTCAGAAAATGGAGTTTATCGTGATCAACAAGAGAACAACCATTTACATCATTACCTCAATCCTGCTTGTGCTGAGTTTGGGCGGAATATCATTGATGAAAACCACGGGAAACATTTCGGATGATTTACCCAGAAAATCAAAGGTGTATACGGATCTGGAATTTTTTGAGCACCACTTCAATGGAGTTATTCCATTTGAAATAATGATTGACACAAAAAAGAAAGGCAGGGCCATGCAGATTTCCACCCTGAAACGAATTGAAAAACTTGAACGGGTCATAGAAGAGGAAGCATATTTTTCAAAACCACTTGCCATAGTTGACGGAATAAAGTTTTCGAGGCAGGCATATTACAACGGAAACGAAAAAAGATACGGGCTGTTTACCGATCAGGACAAGAGTTTTCTGGCGCCCTATCTGACGAGCAAGGGTAAAAATTCCAAAATGCTCAATTCGTTTGTGGACAGTACCCGGCAGATTACCAGAATTACGGTGCAGATGAAAGACATCAGTACCGAAGAGATGGATACCCTGATGAAAACGCTCAAGCCAAAGGTTGACTCCATCTTTAGCCCGGACAAGTACGAAGTCACGTTGACAGGTACCAGTGTCATTTTTCTTGAAGGCACAAAGTACCTGGTTAAAAATCTATTTACCAGTTTGTTGCTCGCCATTGTGGTGATTGCCTTGCTGATGTCAACCTTGTTTTACTCCTTCCGGATGGTGTTGATGTCTCTTATTCCAAATATTTTACCCCTGTTGGTAACAGCTGCGCTCATGGGTTATTTCAGCATTCCGCTCAAGCCTTCGACCATCATTATCTTTAGCATTGCGTTTGGCATTTCCATTGACGACACCATACATTACCTGGCTAAATTCAGGCAGGAACTCAAAGCGCACAATCACGGTTTCAAACTGGCGGTAATAGAGGCCCTGAGGGAGACAGGCACCAGCATGATTTACACATCTGTGGTCTTGTTTTTCGGATTCTCGGTGTTTACGGTTTCAGATTTTGGAGGAACGGTTGCACTGGGATTGCTTGTTTCATTCACCCTTTTTGTGGCAATGAATGCCAACCTGATTTTACTGCCATCCCTTTTGTTGTCACTTGACAAACGGGTTACCAGAAAAGCCCTTGCACACGAAGCGCTGCTGAATTTGCTTGATGAAGACGAAGACATTGATGTGGAAGGGTTGAAACTTAAAAACAACGAGGAATAGAGATGAAAGGAATAATTCTGGCCGGTGGAACAGGAAGCAGATTACATCCGCTCACATTGTCTGTGAGTAAACAGTTGGTGCCGGTGTACGACAAACCGATGATCTATTACCC
>DNDT01000402.1 GCA_003487525.1 Flavobacteriales bacterium | reverse complement strand
AATAGCCGGTTTTAACTACTTTATAACCGAACGGATAAGTCTCGGTGCCGAATATCGATTTGGATACACCTATCTGAAAACAGGAGGTAATTATGTCGAAAGTGAAAGGACCACTCCGCCAACGGGAAGCATAACAAGCGATTTTTCAAAAGGCAGGGCAGAGTTTCGCGACTCGGGCTTCACGGTTAGCTCATCAGCCAATATCGTGTTCTCCGCCTTCTTCTAAAAGGCTAGTTTAATTCAATGATTTAGAGTGCTTGGTTTTCTCAAAACGGAACTCTGATTCTCAGCCTTTACAAGGGAGTTATAATCCGAACAATTTCCCAAGTCCTGAAATAACCGCGAGCCATGCCAGGCCTTTGAGCGTAAAAAACAGAACTCCGATCCATCCTATTCTTTTGGCCCATTTCACAATCCCGGCGTATTTATTTTCAGATTCCTTCATAAATTAATCCTGCCATTCCGCGCGAAACAGATTTGTGTTTCTTGTACCGTGATTGTTTCTGTTGGATGAGAACATCAGGTATTTGCCATTGTTTGAAAACACCGGAAACGCGTCAAATGTTTCGTCTGCAGTAATTCTTTCCAGTCCTGTACCGTCTATGTTAATCATGTACAGGTTAAACGGGAAACCTCTCTCGCTTGTGTGGTTTGAAGCAAAAATAACTTTCTCTCCGCCTGGGTGAAAGAATGGACACCAGTTTGCCTGTCCAAGGTTTGTAAGTTGTCTCAACTCTGACCCGTCCGCGTTGCAAATAAACAATTCCATATTTGTTGGTTTGACAAGTCCTTCGGCAAGAAGAGCTTTGTATTCTGCGATATCCTCTTCCGTTTTAGGTCTTGAAGCGCGGAATATCAGCTTCTCTCCATCCGGTGAAAAGAAAGCGCCACCGTCGTAACCAAGTTCATTTGTAATTTGTTTTACATTACTTCCGTCAAGATTCATGGTGTATAATTCCAGATCACCTGTTCTAAGCGAGGTAAACACCATTTTATCTCCTTTCGGAGAAACGGTAGCTTCCGCATCGTATCCCGGTTCATTGGTAAGTTTCTTTAAGATGTTTCCTTTTAAATCTGCAACATAAATGTCAAAATCGGAATAGATGGGCCAGACATATTTGTGATCGGCTCTTGGTTCGGGCAATGGCGGGCAGGCTTCGTTTCCTTCGTGAGTCGAAGCATAAACAATGGTGCTGTCACCTGGCATAAAATAAGAACAGGTTGTCCTTCCTTTGCCTGTGCTCACAAGATTTGCCTTGTTGTTAATCAAATCATCGGTCGTGTGGTTAAAATAAAAAATCTGATCGCAAGGCACATTCCAATCAGGATTGGTAGCCTGAAAGACCAGCATTTCATCATTAAAACTCCAATACGCTTCTGCATTGTCACCACCATCGGTAAGCTGAACGATGTTTTTAAAGTGTTTCTCGCCATCCAGAAGAACTTTATTCTCAAAGGTGAGTGAATCTTCATTTGCTGCATTATCACTTTCGCCATTTGTCGAAGGGCTTTGACATGAACTAAAAAGAATTAACGCGAAAGAGAGTGCAGTCAGTAGTTTCATTACTTATAAATTAAATAAATACATTGTTTTTTTTGGATGTCGGGTCGGTTCTTTTTCCATCCCTCAACATCGTTTACCGCAATCCATTCATCTTCCATGGTAAGGTTTACGGCAAGGCAAATTTTGGTTTTTTTTTGACATTCTGAAAGAAGATCTGAAAAAACATGCTGATTTCTGTAAGGAGTCTCAATAAAGATCTGAGTTTGAGAGTTCTGGTGAACTCTTTTATCCAGTACTCTAATTTGATTCTTGCGACTGGAACTGTCTTTTGAAAGATATCCGTGAAAGGCGAATTGCTGCCCGTTAAATCCGCTGGCCATTAATGCCAAAAGTATGGACGAAGGACCTGAATGAGGGATTACTCTGGCACCTATCCGATGGGCGATTTGAACCAGTTCGTTTCCGGGATCAGCGATAGCAGGGCAGCCTGCATCGGAAATGATGGCCGCATCCTTACCCTGGTTCAGGGTGCTTGTTAATTTATTTCCGACGTCTTTGTTTATACCCTGCTTCATGCTTACCAATTCAAACTGATCGAGGTGAGCCTTCAAGCCGAGTTGGATCAGAAGTCGTCTTGCCACTTTTTCATGTTCCACAAAAATGACACTGACATTTTCAAAACTATCTGCTATTCCCTGTGGGATGCTTTTGCCAATATCTTCCGAACCAAGGGTATTTGGGACCAGAAACAGCCTTCCTTTAACGTTCATAAATAATTTCATCAATTATTTTATCACACGCACTGTCCAGAAGTTTGAATACATTTTCAAATCCATCGTCGCCTCCGTAATAGGGATCTGGAACCGACATGTTTTGCCCTGGGTAAATCTTGTTAAGGATCAAATGGACCTTGTGTTTGTCCTGGTCGTTTTGAGCATGCGTAAGGATATCATTGTAGTTTGATTCATCCATGGCAAAGATCAGGTCAAAGTCCTGGAAATCGGAAGTTGTAAACTGACGTGCACGGTATTCGCTGATATCAATTCCCTTTTGAAAAGACTTGTGTATCGCCCGTTGATCCGGTGGTTCACCGATATGGTAGGACGCAGTTCCGGCAGAGTCGACACCCACAGCCAGAGAATGCTGTTTTATTTTATGTTCAAGGATTCCCTGGGCCATTGGTGATCTGCAAATGTTTCCCAGGCATACCATTAATACGTTCATAATTCTGTAAAATTAAAAAAGGGAAATAAAGTTCGCAGCCTCATCTCCCTTTTTACACCTTTGGATGGATTATTACTGAAGGCTAATCTTTTTATTCAAGTCGTCAATATAACCTCTGAATCGTTTGTCCGTGTCGATCAGGTTGTTCACTGTTTTGCATGCGTGCAATACGGTTGCGTGATCTTTTCCTCCACAATGCATACCGATGTTGGCAAGACTTGATTTGGTCATTTTTTTTGAAAAATACATGGCGATCTGCCTTGCCTGCACAACTTCTCTTTTTCTCGTTTTGGACTTTAACAGTTCCATCGGTAAGTCAAAATAATCACATACGACCTTTTGTATGTAATCAATGGAAACTTCTCTTGCCGTATTTTTTACAAATTTGTCAATCATTTGTTTGGCAAGCTCCAGTGTAATCGATTTTTTGTTCAGCGATGACTGAGCAAGAAGCGATATTAGCGCACCTTCGAGTTCGCGTATGTTTGTGGTTATGCTGTAAGCCAGGTATTCCACAACTTCTTTTGGAAGTTCAAGCCCTTCGTTGTACATCTTGCGTTCCAGAATGGCAATTCGGGTTTCCAATCCCGGAACCTGCAGATCCGCAGATAATCCCCACTTAAACCGTGAAAGCAGGCGTTGTTCCATTCCCTGCATTTCAACCGGTGGTTTGTCCGAGGTAAGTATGATCTGCTTTCCTGTTTGATGCAGGTGATTGAACACGTGGAAGAATACATCCTGAGTTTTTTCCTTGCCCGCGAAAAACTGTACGTCGTCAATTATTAATACGTCTATCATCTGATAGAAATGGATGAAGTCGTTGTGGTTGTTGTTTCGAATGGCGTCGATAAACTGGTGGGTAAATTTTTCCGAAGAAACATATAATACCGTTTTACCGGGATGATTGTTCTTTATTTCCAATCCGATGGAATGGGCCAGGTGTGTCTTTCCAAGACCGACACCGCCATATATAAGTAAAGGATTAAACGCTGTTCCGCCCGGATTCTTTGCCACAGCAAATCCTGCAGAACGGGCCAGTCGGTTGCAATCCCCTTCGATAAAGTTTCCAAACGAATAATTTGCGATTAATTGAGAATCGACGTGTACTTTTTTCAATCCAGGAATGATAAAGGGATTTCGGATTCCTTTGCTTGTATTGATATCAACAGGCATGTTTACGGGCTCGTTCTTTGTGGCCTGCAGATTGGTGGTCGGAATTTTTACCGTGTAAGGTTTTGCCGCATTATACGCGTTTTCCATGACAATACTGTATTCCAGCCTGCCGTCGTTTCCCAGTTCTTTTTTTATGATTTTTTTAAGCAGAACAATGTAATGTTCCTCGAGCCATTCGTAAAAAAACTGACTTGGTACCTGAATTGTTAATACATTCTTACTTAGCTTGACGGGTTTGATTGGTTCAAACCATGTTTTAAAACTTTGCAGACTAACATTATCTTTAATAACACTAAGACAATTATTCCAGAGGATTTCAAAGTTCTTTTCCATTAATTTTCAAGCAGGTTATTGATTAATAATACAGTTAATATCATTCTAATTTTTCAAACGTTAGTTCAAAGCGTCAATTCTTATGAAAGCCGCACCAGATCACTAAATCCTCTAAAGAAACAGGAATCACAATCATTCAAAATTGCAAGGCAAATATTGATATAAAAAAGTGAAAAAAAAAATGAAAAAGCTATTGATTTATTGAAATATTTTACATCAAAAAAATGTAAAAAAATTATGTATTTTGTAATGAGTTAAGTCTAAGAAAGTTGAAAGAATTACTTCATTTTAAGGTGCAACTAAAATAATTTTTAATTTTTTTTATTCCTTGGGTGTTTTAATATTTATCACCAATCAGACAAATTTTAGGGCGTTATGATAAGAGACGAGATTAAAATCAGGGTTCGATATTCCGAAACAGACAAAATGGGATATGTATATTATGGAAATTATGCAGCTTATTTTGAAGTGGCACGGGTTGAAATGTTGCGTGAGCTTGGATTTACCTATAAAAAAATGGAGGATGACGGAATTTTTCTGCCTGTCGCCGATTTTCACATTAAGTACCTAAAGCCTGCATATTACGACGATGAACTTACCATAGTGATAAAAATAACGGACATGCCCTCCTCAAAAATCAGATTTGAGTACGAGACATTCAATCAAGATGGCGTCTTGTTAAATACGGCGGAAACTGTTTTGGTTTTCTTTGATGGCAATACCAAAAGACCGTGCAGGGCTCCACAAAGTATTCAAGACAGAGCCAGGCCTTATTTTAGTTAAGAATGACTATCCAGAAACTCGGTTAAACAAGCTTTCATATGGGCTATCATTTCTTCAGTAAGTCCATGGTGGCAACCAATTAACATACCTCCCCGCATTACACGGTCAGATTCGGGGTATCCCAACTTGGATTCTTTTCTTTCAATACTCTTGAATCCCGGCTGTCTCAGAATGTTTCCAGTGAAAACCGTACGTGTTTGAATGCCTCTTTTTTCCAGAAATATCTGCAAGTCTCTTCTTTTAAATGGTGCTTCGTCCCGGATGGTAACGGCATACGCCAACCAGCCGGTTCTTGAGTCTGCCAACTGCCGGGGTCGTATGAACCACTTTTTATATTGCCCGAAGAAATCATTAAAAATGTCCACGTTTTTAGCCCGACCATCAATGTTCTGGTCTAATTTTTTTAATTGAACCAGACCGAAGGCGGCACCCATTTCAGAGGGCTCTATGTTATATCCCATTTCACTGAATATGAACTTAGCATCGTAAGGAATTCCGTCGACTTCCACGTTAAATCGATTTTCAATGGCTTCCGATTCCACAAATAGTGATGAACTGCGCCCCCAGCTCCTAAGTAGTTTCGCTTTCTTGGCTTGTTCGTCGTCATTAAAACAGACCATTCCTCCATTTCCTGCACAATTAATTACATGAGAGCCGTAAAAACTCGTCGTACTGATATCGGTAAAACGCCCTGAACTTTTCCCATTTATTAATGCTCCCAAGGTATCTGCACTGTCTTCTATCAGTGTCAGATTATGCGCATTTGCGATTTCCCTGAGTTTTTTCCAGTCGGGGAGATTGCCGAGCAGATTCGGGATTAACATGGCCTTTGTTCTGCTTGTAATCAGTTCTTCGACCAAATTGACATTCAAATTATAGGTTCCTTCTTCCACGTCCACAAAGGCAGGGACCAATCCGCTTTTAACGATCGAACCAACTGTGGTCGAAAAAGTAAGGGCTGGAGTTATTACTTCATCGCCTTTTTCCAGTCCGAGAACTTCCATTGCCAAGTACAAGGCGGATGATCCGGAGTTAACCATTATTCCATGTTTTTTGTCGTACAGAGTGGCTATTTTCTCTTCAAATTCGCGTACGTTTTTACCCATTTGAGTGGATGTGCGCAATACTTCATTGACTGCCTGAATTTCTTCTTCTCCATGGACGGTAAGGCCATATGGAACTTTTAAATATCTCATGTTGTTGGGTCGGTTATTCGGTATTCTTAAGTTGATGTAAATAATCATCGACATTCGTGTATTCAAATGTCGGGTATTCGGACAGAAATTTTGCTGAAATAAGACCTCCGTTGAGGGGCCTTTCAGCAGCCTGATTCATTTCTGAAGTGAGAATTGGGTTGATCGTTATCCGGTTTTGCGGGAAATGCTTCAAAACGCGCGTAGCCAGCTGGTATCTGTTTAAAAAGTCCGTACTCGCCAAATGGTAAATACCTCTTTTACCGTCCGTCATCAATTGTACAAGTGCTCTCGCTACATCCATGGCGTTAATGGGTGTTGCGAACTGGTCTATTGGAAAGGTAAATTCCATTTTTTCTCCGGAACGTGCCGATTCAATTAATCTGGCAATGAAATTTTTACCCCTTTCTTCATTGCCGTACACATTGGTAACACGACATATCAGGAAATTCACACCCGAATTTAAGACGGCT
>DNDT01000370.1 GCA_003487525.1 Flavobacteriales bacterium | reverse complement strand
AATTTTCCGCTCTCCTTCAACCGTGGTTTCTCCGGCAGATTCCTTGATAAGTTCATTCCATGTTATTTTTTCCTTTCCGATAAACTGCAAACCCAGTTCACCGCCAAAATAAGGATCCAGACGCCTTAAATGGTCAAGGTGCTTTTCGATACCAAGTGAAAGAGCCAATGCTCCATGAGAATAAGTCGAGTCAAATTCTACTTCCGAAACTCCGGGCAAACTGTCTTTTCGAAAAGTTTTTTGCCTGTTGCTGTTATAACCAAGCCCAAGCCTAAGTGCTAAATCATCCTTGAGATAGTGTTTGTCAAATAAGATTTCATTCCCTATCGCATCTTGGTTTCCATTTAATTTCAGGTCTGTGACAATGCCGGATAAGTTGAATGTAAATCCCCAGTCTCCTTCACTCGGTTTCAACCTTTTTTCTTCTTCCTGACCGAATGAAGCGCCTGAAATCAGTGTGAATAAACTTAGAGCTAATGATATTTTCTTGATCATGATAATGGATTTCTTAGCTTAAACATAAAAATTTGTCAATTATTGTTGTGCCTCCTAATCGGACGCCTTATCCTTGAGCATGGGTACAAATTTAAACATCCCGTGCTCTTCCTTGACAACCTCACTTCCGTCTGAACTTTTTATCAAGCGATGCATGACCTGATGCGAACCGTCATCAATCGGAATAACCATCATGCCACCGGGCTTTAACTGATCTATCAAATCCTTTGGAATTTCGGGTGCCCCTGCCGTTATAATTATTTTGTCAAAAGGAGCAAATGCGGGCTGACCTTTAAACCCATCACCATAAAACAATTTTGGCCGGTAACCCAATTCATCCAACATCACTTTTGCCTTTTGATATAACTTTCGCTGTCTCTCAATTGAAAACACCTTGGCTCCCAATTCCAAAAGCACAGCTGTCTGATATCCCGAACCTGTGCCAATTTCAAGAACTTTCTCCCCTTTTTTCAATTCCAGCAATTCCGTCTGAAGCGCAACTGTATATGGCTGAGATATTGTTTGTCCACTTCCGATGGGAAAAGCCTTGTCCTGATAAGCCAATTCGACAAAAGCATTGTCAAGGTAATAATGCCTTGGTATTTTAAGAATTGCTTCCAAAACGCGCTTGTCCTTGATGCCTTTCTCCTGGATAGTTTTAACCAGGCTTTTACGCAAGCCCTTGTGCCTGTATGTATCTTTCAAATTATATCTGTGTTCAAAATTCAAAGTACGTAAAATAGGTTCTTGTAGGATATACAGAATCAAAGTATTTATTAGAAATCCATGTTGAAAACAGCACACCTTCAATTCCGATCATTGGTCCTTTTGAATTACTTTTGGAAAAAAATAGGATATGTTGCGAATAGGTGTACTTGGCGCCGGCCATCTCGGAAAAATCCACATTAAACTAATCAAGGAAATCGAAAACTACCAATTAAGCGGAATTTTCGATCCCGATAAGGAAAATGCCACCTTCGCCGAAAAGGAATTTGGAGTCAAGGCATTTAATGATATTGAATCGCTCATAGATGCCTGTGATGTCATCGACATTGTAACCCCTACCCTTTCTCATTACGACTGCGCTGTTCAGGCGCTCAGAAAATCAAGGCACATCTTCATTGAAAAACCAATTACCAATACCGTCGACGAGGCAAGAAAACTTATCCGACTGTCGCAGGAAGCCAATGTTAAGGTTCAGGTTGGTCATGTTGAGCGATACAATCCTGCGTTTATCGCCGCGCGGCCGTACATCACCGCACCAATGTTTTTGGAGGGTCACCGACTCGCACAATTTAATCCTAGAGGCACCGATGTGTCTGTTGTTCTGGATTTAATGATCCATGATCTCGATATTGTTTTGAGCACCGTTAAATCAGGAATCAGAAATATCAGCGCCAGCGGTGTGGCTGTGGTCAGCGACACTCCGGATATCGCGAATGCAAGGATCGAATTTGACAATGGCTGCGTGGCTAATTTAACAGCCAGCAGAATTTCGGTTAAAAACATGAGAAAAATTCGTTTTTTCCAGCGGGACGCCTATATATCCGTAGATTTTTTCAAAAAGGAAAGCGAAGTAATCAGGATGAAGGAAGTCGTGGGAGAGGTTGATCCGTTATCAATTACCATGGATTTAGGCGATAAAGGCGTAAAGCAAATTTATTTTGACAAACCAAAAATTGACGAAAGCAATGCCATCAAATCCGAACTAAGTGATTTTAGCAAAAGCATCCTCGAGGACACTACCCCGGTGGTTACCATTCATGATGGTTGCAACGCACTTGAAGCGGCTCACATTATTTTGGGGAAACTTAGCAATCCGGTTTACACATAGAATAATAATCACTCTCGATATTCGTTAATTTAGGGCAATGATTAAATGGGGCTTGGTTTTTCTTGTATTCGCATCGATGTTGACCTGGTCCTGTGAAACATTTCATTCCGAAATTGAACCTGCCTCTTACATTTATGTAAAACCTTTTGAAATTGAAATTGACAGCAGTCTGGATGAGATGTTGTGGGTGAAATCCACCAAAATCACCGATGTCTGGCTGTATCTGGATGAAAGCCAATATCAGGGTGCTTATGAATTACCTGCCATTATTCCAATTCTTGAAAAAGGAAATCACAAAATATCCCTCAGGCCTGGCATCAAAAATTCCGGAATTACAACAGATCGTCGGATATATCCTTTTTATGCCGAATATGAGATATCCAACTTCACGTTGAAACCGAATTTTGTGGATACCATTGCGCCCCACACCAAGTACGATTTTGGACTGAATGGAATAGAGTTTGCCTGGTACGAAAACTTCGAAACCTTGTTCAGTAGCTGGACGCATCACAAATCATCTGACACCGTTGTCACCTTTGTATCTGACACCAATGTGTTTGATGGTAAATTCTGCGGTGGTATATTTCTCGATAAAGACGACTTGTTTTTTGAAATGATCAGTGCAAAATCACTGACAGACCTTCCAAGAAATGGCATCCCTATCTACCTGGAA
>DNDT01000342.1 GCA_003487525.1 Flavobacteriales bacterium | reverse complement strand
CACCCTCGGATAACGTTCTATTACTATTGCTGCTGACCTGATAAAATCCATTGGGTTCTTCTGCTTATCCAAACGACAAATCATACCAACAAGTTTATATTCTGGATCCAGATCTAGCTCATTTCGAATTTGTTGATCATCAACCTGCTGCCGGAATTTTTCAAGCTGAATTCCATTATAAATTAAAGCAAATTTATCTTCTTGACATATACGATAAGTAAGGCCTTTCTGAATGGTAGGTTTTGAAACTGCTATCATCCGGTCTGTAACCTTAGCACAAAGTCGTTCTAACACGATGTAAAACGCTCTGATTATTCGTGACATATCTTCCTGTAACCCCCAGCCGTGAACGTGATGAATAATAACAGGTACCCGCGCAGTAAAAGCTGCCAAACGTCCAATTACACCCGCTATTGAAGAATGGGTATGTACAATATCATAGTTGCTCTGCACAATATGTCTCCGCATCTCTAAAAATGCTTTCAAACCTAGTATCGGATTCTTTCGATTGGTCAAACTTTGTATAATCTTAGTTGGGATGTCTTTCTCAAGCGCCAAAGGTGACAAATCAACTTCGTATTTGGGCACTGGTCCTGCAACAATACTTACCTCAAAATGTGAATGCTGGTTTAAGTAATCGGCAATATCTAATACTACATTTGTACTACCCATTGTCATACGTGTAATTGCCAATAAAACCCGAATTTTAGGATGTCGACCGGTAAAGGTGCTCTGGTCTGACTTTGATTTGTCAATTGGGTCTAATTTTATATCAACTAAGGATTTACTTTTTTTTGAAATATTGGCCATCTCATCTCATCTCTTGAGCCGTTCTTATAATCAACCTCTTACAAAAGTCAAATTGAGTTATGTTCGAAGTTGTAAATTCCAATGATCAGGTTGAAGTGCAAACAAATCTTGATAACTATCATCTACCAGAATGCGCGATGTTCTGCGGACACGACAAGAGTCGTAAATGAACAGTTGGAAATCTTGTTTGCTTCTATGATTATAGGTGGTGATTATGATTTGGGCACCTTTTCGATCAATTATCACCCTTGCTGTTTGAGTGTGACGATTCTTATTGCCCGTCCACTAAGGCAAGTGTGGATACTCTGCTGATTGCTCGCTGACACCATAAGATTGCGCATTATGAACTTCCGTTTGATATTCTGCGAGAATATCAAAATCAACAGCGACTAATCGGTTCAGCTCAATTTTGGTGATCTCCCAAAGTCTCGCAACAATTTCGAACAACTGCTCAAAAATCTCTCGCTCTACATCTGTCAGCCGTTTGAATTCTGTATCTTTTAGGTATCGAATTGTCTCGTAGTCCATGTGCCTGTTTTGGTATACTTATGCAACAGGTCTATTCATTATAGATGGTTGAAAAGTGAAATGACATGTCCCCCCCATAAGATATATTTCATCCACATAAGAAAGAATTGGCGAGCAAAATACTATTTGTTCAAACTTCACTTTTCTTTTTTTGATCATAGATCCTTTTTATGCCATCCTGTAATGAGAATTTGCACTCAAATCCTAATTTTTTTAGACGATCAATATTAGCTACCGAAATATCGGGATCATCCGGTCTTTCTTTGTTTTCATACTCAATCTTAGGGCTCACCCCGACAGCCTGACAAATTTCTTTTGCTAATTGAGATATGCTGGTACTTCTACCTGATCCCACATTATACACTTCACCCATTTTAGGCGCTCGGTCAGCTACAAGAAATAAAGCCCTTGCAACATCTTCCACATATATAAAATCCCTTTCTTGAGATCCATTACCAAGCAGAAATAACCGTTCTCGATTTTCTTCCAGTTTTCTAAATATATCATGCACTACCCTTTTATCTTCAGGCCCATAAACTGAAAAAATCCTTAGTGTAGCACCTGCAATATCATAAAGTTTACAATAAACATCAATATATCGTTCAGCCGATAGCTTACTGACCCCATATGGTGATAATGGATATGTTGGATCACCTTCCATAATCGGGATTTTTTGAGGATTACCATACACTGCCGCTGAAGAAGCAAAGATAATTGCTGGGGGGTTATTACTGGTTCTTAATCTCTCAAGCAAATGAAACGTGGACAACAAATTTGCCTGCATGTCAACATCAGGAGTTTTCACCGATACTGAAACAACTGAAACGCCAGCAAGGTGAAATACTACGTCGAATTCATCTAAACTAACCAGATTATTTTCCAGAGCAGAAATTACATCTGACTCAATTAATGTAAGAAATTTTTGATTAGTTTTTACATTACTCAATAATTTATTTACTGATTTATCAATTACTGTTACTTCAAATTGCCTTTCAAGCAACTCATAAACCAAGTGAACACCAATAAAACCAGCACCACCCGTAACTATCACCTTCTTCATTAAATCACCTCAACAAGCGGAATATAGAATGCAAATTGTTGCATTGAATGAGCTCGACTCTTCAGGCAAGCCAAATTAGTATTACTGTTAACTCAATATATAACATATTTTCCCCCAAACGAATTCAATAACCTATAACATGTTCCATATGATTTTTTTAGTTTGGAGAACAGTTTTGTCAAGGG
>DNDT01000068.1 GCA_003487525.1 Flavobacteriales bacterium | reverse complement strand
CGCGACATTTTAACAAAATCCCAAGGGAGTGCTAATGTGTTAAACGTTGTTCAGGCAACATTTGAAGCTCTTTCCCAGTTGAAGTCACCGCAGGAAGAAGCTGCACGGCGAGGAAAGAATGTAAGTGATTTATTGCCATTCTGGGAACGGAGGAAGCAACATGCCTAAGAAGGAATTGGCGAATAAAACTATTCGTGTAACTCTTGTTCGCAGTGCAATTGGCTATCCAAAGGATCAAAAGGCTACTGTAAAGGCGCTTGGATTGCGTCGTTTGCATCAGTCTGTCGAACAAGTTGATAATCCGGCTGTTCGTGGGATGATTCAAAAAATCATTCATTTGGTTCAAGTTGAAGAGTAAAAATAGGAAAGAACGATGAAATTACATGACCTCGTGCCCAATCCGGGCTCAAAAAAGAAACGAAAACGTGTAGGGCGTGGTATTTCGGCTGGTCAAGGTAAGACCGCGGGCCGTGGTACAAAAGGACAGGGATCCCGTTCTGGAACAGGTGGTAATTTATACCGTCAAGGCGGCAACCTTCCCTTTTATCGTCGCTTGCCATTTATGCGTGGTCAAGGATTTACCCCTTTGAACCGGCTTAAATACAATGAAGTCAATTTGGATCAACTAGCCGCATCATTTAAAGCTGAATCTGAAGTAAGTCCCGAAACGCTTGAAGCAGCCCATCTACTTCGCGACTCAAGAAACCCTGTGGTTATCCTTGGGCGTGGTGATGTGGAATTTGCATTAAAAGTTCGTGCTCATCGGATTACAACTGGCGCCAAAACCAAAATTGAACAAGCTGGTGGTAGCGTTGAAATCATCGGTCAATAAGGAATAAAGATGCCTGATAAGAAACCATCAGCTTGGCGATACCTCTGGTTTTCGCAAGACATACGCAATAAACTGCTCATTACTTTGGGTTTATTAATGCTCTTCCGTTTGGCAGCTAATGTACCAGCGCCTGGTGTCGATCGGGAGGCATTGAAAGTTTTTTTTAGCGGAGCAGGTTCTGGAGGATTTTTAGGATTTTTGAATCTCCTGTCCGGTGGAACCATTTCTAATTTTTCTGTGCTCTCTATGGGAGTTTATCCATATATTACAGCTCAGATTATCTTACAGTTGTTGATTCCGATTATTCCGTCTTTACAGAAAAGGATGCAGGATGATCAGCGCGAAGGTCGTCGGTGGATGGAGAAATGGACCTATTATCTTGCTGTTCCCATGGCTGCATTATCAGCGATTGGCCAAATTAATACCTTTAATGCGTTAGCGCAGCAACAGGGAGGGCCTGCAATTCTACCCTTTGGGTTTTCTTCAAATTTGTGGCTCACTTCAGTGACTACTTTATTGGTGATGACTGCGGGAACTATGTTTGCGATCTGGCTTGGAGAATTGATTTCCGAATATGGCATTCGCGGACAGGGTCTTTCTCTTGTTATCTTTGCCGGTATCGTTTCGCAGATACCGCAAAATATGATAACACTTTGGAGTGATCAAATTAATCGCTGGTCGTTGCTTACTGCAATGATCGTTGTAATGTTACTAACCATCCTTGCAATAGTTTATGTTCAGCAGGGTCGGAGGAATGTGCCAATAATTTATCCACAAAAAAGTGCGATATTTTATGCGATGCAACGTGGAAAAAATGTTCGTATGCCTCAACCGACTTTACCGTTAATGGTCAATTTAGCAGGTATGATTCCATTGATTTTTGCTAGCGCTCTTTTACAATTTCCTGCTATCCTGGCTGGCTTTTTCATCGGTTCAGAGACGGAATGGGTGAGCAGTTTTGCAACATCTATTCAATCATTCTTCAATGCAACTGGCATTAATTCGTGGGGATACTGGTTATTGTATTTCTTTATGGTTGTTGGGTTCACGTATTTTTATACAACCGTATTGTTTGACCAACAGAACTATGGCGACAACCTAAAGAGGTCCGGCGCACAGATTCCTGGTGTTCATAGTGGTGTTGCTACACAAAAATACCTTAGTCGTATACAAAGCCGTATTACTTTTCCCGGGGCTTTATTGTTGGGATTTGTGGCTATAATGCCGTTCTTGTTACAATTAGTTCTTCCGGCAGCCTCGTCAAGTGCAGGTTTGTTTCTTGTCTCTTCCTCTGGTCTACTTATTGTGGTAGGTGTTGTTCGTGATATGTTCATGAATATTGAGGCGGAGTTGAAGTTACATGGTTATCAGGAAAAACTATTAATTAACTAGGGACACTGTCAATGGCAAAATTTCTTGTCCTGCTCGGCCCTCCTGGCGTAGGGAAAGGCACACAGGCAAAAATCCTTTCAGAAAGAACGGGTTTGGCGCATATTTCATCAGGCGACCTTTTTCGCGAGAACCTTAAGAATCAAACAAAGCTGGGCAAGTTAGCTCAAACATATATGGGCAAAGGTGAGTTGGTTCCTGATGATGTTACTATTGCGATGATTCGAGAACGTCTTTCTGAAGCAGATTGTAATGCAGGCGCTATACTAGATGGTTTTCCACGAACTCCATCCCAAGCTGATGCTCTAGCAACTATGTTAAACGAATTTAACGGACGTGTTGATGCTGTCCCGTTTATCACAGGCGCGGAAGATGTATTGGTAAAACGATTGAGTGACCGTTGGACTTGTCGTGCGAGTGGGCATATATTTAATCAGATATCTAATCCGCCAAAGGTTGTCGGTAAATGTGATTTTGAC
>DNDT01000213.1 GCA_003487525.1 Flavobacteriales bacterium | reverse complement strand
AGGTTGATTCTTCGGCACGTGAATGCGGGGATGAAATGCTGCAGGTAAAAAGACGATTTCCGAATATTCCCGTGGCAGTTTGCGAAAGCAGGCTGGAAGGGGCAAAAAGGATCAGGGAGGAATGTCCCAATGTGAACCTTTTGCTATTGGATGATGCCTATCAGCATCGATACATCGTAAGGGACGTTAATATTCTACTGACTACTTACAAGCGGCCATACTTTAACGATTACTTACTGCCAATGGGCAACCTAAGAGAATTCCGATATGGTAAAAAACGCGCACACATTATTGTGGTTACCAAGTGCCCCCCAGGTTCAACTCGCAGGTCGCTGAGGAAATATTTCCGAAGGATCAGGGCGTCCGGAAAACAATACGCGACATTTACCATGAACGCCTATGACGAGGCCATGGGACTGTTTGACAATCAGGCCAATGATCTGAAGGCCTATGACACATGTTTGCTGGTTACGGGCATCGCCAACAACCGGGATCTTATCGAGCATTTGGAGTCCTTGGATAAGAAAGTGGTTGAAATGCGGTTTAAGGATCATGCAGACTACACCAAAAATAAAGTGAACAGCATTGTACAGCGATATGAGGAACTAAGTCAGCATTCCAGCACCTGCATCATCACTACCCAAAAAGACGCTGTCAAACTTCAGGAATGGTCTGAAAAACTCGGTTTGCTTCCGGTGTTCAGCATTTCATTTTCATTTGTACTGGATAAAAATCATGAACTGAAAAGGTGGATCTTGCCCAGGATCTTGCGTTGATGTCACAGATATTTATGCGTTGAATATAGGTACCTTTGAAGCCACATGAAGTTCTTGCTTCCCTTTTTTATTTTTTTTTGTCTGCCAACACTGGGTCAGGTTAGCCTGAACGTCGATAGTGTATCGCGGTGGTACGATAAAAAATTACCCGAAAAAGTAAGTCACGCTAAATACAATGAAGTCTGGGGATTTGTTCACGATTCCAAAGAATACGGTGTAATTGGCTCCAAAGAAGGGACCTATATTGTCGATGTGAGCATTCCATTTTTCCCCAGAAAGGTTCAGTTTATTAAAGGGGCTTATTCGAATGCGGTGAACAGGGATTATGACGACTACAACGGGTATTTGTATATGGTTTGTGATCAGGGTGAATCGACACTGCAAATCGCTGATCTGAGTTATTTACCCGATTCGGTACACGTGATTTACGATTCTGATTCCTTGTTCTCCAATTGTCACAACATTTTTATCGACGACCCAACAGGCCATCTCTATGCCTGCGACGTCAGAAAAAGCGATACCATAGATCTTGATTTGCAGATTTACGACCTTAACTCCTCGGCCATTCCTGAACTTTTGCTCACGTATGATGATCCCCAGGTTGATGCTTTTCACGACATCTATGTGGTAAATGACACGGCATGGGGAAACAACGGAAGGACAGGTCTGTTTATATATGACTTTTCCAATAAGGCTTCCCCAAAAATTATCGGCAGCCTGACAAGTTATCCGGAGCAAGGGTATAATCATGCAGGATACGCGACCGAAGACATGTCGTATTATTATTTTTCGGATGAAACCAAGGGAATGGATTTAAAAGCAGTGGACGCGCGCGATCTGACGGATCCATCGGTTGTTAAATTGTTTAATGCCGGACAAAACAAGGATAAAATCGTGGCTCACAATTTGCTGGTAAAAGACACCTTGCTTTATGTATCATACTATCACGAAGGAATGCAGGTCTACTCGATCAAAGATCCCGCCAGCCCGGTAAAAGTTGCTCATTACCAAACCTATACTCAGGCAATAAAGACGGACAGTACCATTGAAAAGGACTATGCCGGCTTCAGAGGTATGTGGGGAGTTTATCCCTACCTGCCCAGCGGAATAATACTGGCTTCGGACCGGGAGAAAGGTTTGTTTGTATTTAATCTGGATTTTGAGCATTTCCAACCACCTCCCTTTAAAACTGTCTACCCAAATCCGTTTACCGACAAGTTGTCTCTTTCCTATCCTGCCGGAGAAATATTTGGTGTCGATCTCTACGACGTAACCGGAAAATTGATAGAATCCGGACTGTCCATTTCCCCTGACAGGGGCATGACCCTGATAAGACCGAGTGTTGGATTAAACAGTGGAATCTATTTGTTGAAAGTTCGTGCAAGACACGAATCGTTTACTCTAAAACTGGCAAGGAAATAAGTTCTCTTAATGGACAGATTTCCAGAATCGAACGGATAAATTTGTCAAAATGGCATCATCCTTTCCGGGATTCCACAAATAAACCTTTATCACCCGGTCTTCGGGAAGGTTCGCGGGAATGGTACTTGAAAAATCAAATATACCGGGTGAATCTCTTTTTAGCATTCCATTCAAATAGTGTGTTTTATAAAAAACCATGTCCTCGCCCGATTCCACCACCAATGCAAGCACGGCCTCATTCGACTCATGCCCGGCTACATCTGCTGTATAACTCACTTTTATGACATCCACGGGCAATTTGATTTTCAGGCATGGAGAAAATTCCTCGGTCTTGTTGATGTGATAACCCAGAACCCCGTCCACGGATTTTTTAAACGCGGCCCCTTTTTTATCGCAGATTCTCGGCAATGAGGTATTTAAACGGTACTCTGTCGTGGCCGAATTATTCAGTTCATTCAAATATTCGGTTTTTATCCAGGTATAACAATTGTTCTCAACCTCACTTTTGTTCAATTCAGTCAATTTATAACAGGGCTTTGAAGTCGGTCTGTAAATTAAAAGCCTGTCGTTAAATCCGGTTCCGTATTCGTCGCATTTGACGTATTCATGTTGTTCAAGATACGCTTCGATGGTGTGACGAGGGTCACTCATTTCGCTATGCGATAAAATCAGGTGTATTTTATTGAAGGTGTTGTTTTCCATTATTTCGGAAAAGTCCTTTTCGTCGGCAATTGCATAAACCTGTTTTTTTCGCTGACTTTCGTAGATGTCCTTATAGTCCCTGGCGAAGGATTCCCTGTCGTAATAATACGCCAGATCCCTTATTTTATAACTCGCGCAAATAAAAGTTGCCGTTGAATCTTCATCCGTGCTTTTCAACAACTCAGCAATGCCTTTCCAATCTTCTCCCGGTGGATATACAGTGGTGAAATGTGCGAGAAACATACCCACATAAATGCCCGAAACGACAAGGCGAATATTGCGTGAAAATTTCAAATTCCAAATCAGGTAGGTAAGACCAAGTAAAAATCCAATCGACCCGGACAAGAGGTAACGCATCAAAAAGACGGGCTTCCAGAGAGAAAGTAAAAAGTCGATAAAAATTGGCACGAAGAACCAACACGTAAATAGCAGCACCAATCGGGAATCCAATTCCGGTTTAAAAATATGAGGTCGTATTCTCTTGGCCAGTAAAAACGGAGCCAGTGTAAATGGAATGAAAAGAAACCAGAAAATATGGTCGTTTCCGGCAAGCTTGAATACCACATATTTAAATTCAATCCATCCGGGTTTCTGGAGCCAAAAATTGTCGTCGGGAACATTGTTCAGCAGGACAAGTATATACGGGCAAAAAAGCAGAAAGCTCGTGAAATACGCCAGAAAAACTCTTTTGATATTGGCCTTGTCCGGTTTAAAAAACCAGATCACACCAAATTGCACAACAACAGTTAAAATGGCAATATAATGTGTATAGGCAATCAGTGTATTAAGGATGCAGACCCAGATAATTTCCCGAATCCGCCAGTTCTGAACGTAGTGTAACAGAAAATAAAATGAAGCAGAAACTTCCAGGCAAATCAAACTGTATCCGCGAACCTGGTGGCTGTATTCAAAGTGCAGATTTGAAAAAAGAAAGAATAATGAGACCGTAATGGCCATTCCAATGCCCTGTATTCTATCGGCTATTCGATAGATGAAATACGCGGCCATTGTCGAAAATAGAATCGACAGGGATTTAACAGCGAATTCACTGATTCCAAACAACTTAATCCAAAAATGCAAGAAATAGAAATACAGCGGAGCATTGGTATCAACGGTGAGCCGTTCCGTCAGTTCACTTAATGACTGCTGGCTGTAGAATATTGAAAATGCTTCATCACCCCAGATGCATTGAGATGAAATGGAGAGTAATTTTATTGCCAAGTGGCCAATAAGAATAAGCCCCAAAACAGCATTTGAGTTAATAGAATTACTGACAGAAAGCCGTTTGAGCATAACCGATGTGCCAATTATAAACGTAAAAATAAAATCATTCCACCTTGTACGGGATATTAATTATAATTTTGCCTTCAAGGGATGAC
>DNDT01000409.1 GCA_003487525.1 Flavobacteriales bacterium | reverse complement strand
TTGATCGCGCGCTGAATTCAGGTGCATAATAACACTGGATTTGAGAAAATCCCGAAGAAAAATCTCCCCGGTTCGATGCTTTTAACTCGTATTCCAGGACATAGGTGCCCTTGTTTAAATTTCCAAAATAGAAATTGTTTGAAGCGTCCTTGACGGATGAATAATACCCCAATCCGCCTTTGTATTGATAACCTGACCGGCTGTCCAGCGGTTCCAAACCGGATGCCCGCTTATCCTTCAGGTGAACAAATTCCAGGTTTCTGTCCGATTTTATGATCAACCGGACCAGGATCACATCTCCCGTGCCGAGATCCACGTTGTCAGCAATTCGAACATATTTTAGCCCTTCTCCGGTCAGTTCCTGTCGGTAAAATTCCCTGCTTATACTCAACCCGGCAGATTGGGCATCGGCCTTGTCCGAACTTCCGAAATACTGGTAGTAGCCTGCCCCCCACGAAAGCGTTTCTCCTTTGTTCTCGACTTCAAGAGGGTTCATTTCGCTTTTTATTTCCTTTTGCGACCATGATTTTTTTACATATCCCGAGCCTGCCTCTTTTTGTTCCTGCGATAGGTCCAGCGCCTTTCCACCCATTTTTACGGAGATTTTTCCGGTTGACGAAACAAGGGATTGTCCTTTGGTTAAAAGAGCCCAACATGCTTCGGTTGTTGCTTTTGACGTGCTCCACATTTGAGTTTGTTTTTGCTTGATCAGCCAAATTTTCATTTCCTCCACAGCTGCACTGTCCTTCAATACCTCGTTGAATGCTTCGATCAGCATGGCCTGCTTTCCCAGATCGGACTCATGCCAGTAATACCCCGACTGCTTTTTCCAATACATTCCGAATTCGTCCGAATGCAAGGCATTTTCTTTCAGGGATGACATAATCTTGTCTGACATCAACTCATCCTTGTCCCTGTAATACACGATGGCAAGCATGGCCTGCAAGTATTTATTTTGCGTCAACCAGTGTTCCCTTCCCTGCTTCAAAAAATAATTGAATGCCTCTTTGTGATTTTCTGCCAGAGGCACATCCCGGTAAAAACTTCGTGCATACAGATAATGAATGTGCAGCTGACTCAGGTATTGTCCCTTACCGGCATCCTTGTATTTCATTATTCGCTCATAATCCTCTTCTATTCTCTGATCCATGTAAAGCACTGCCCGTTGCAACGCGGTCCAAAGGTTTTGATCCGTCCTGATGTCTCGTATTCCCATTTGATGCAGCTTGCCAAATCCACGCACAATATGCTGTGTAATGTATCTGTTGTCGGGCATTCCCTTATACCAAGACCATCCTCCGTTTGGTGTTTGAAGCTGAAGTAGCTCGGCTGTGGCAGTTCTCAGACCCTGTTCCAATGAATTTGCGTCAAAGAAATTTCCCAGCTCTTTCATGTTTTCTGATTCACTCCTTGCCGTCATTAACCAGGGCGTCTCCGAAAGCAAGACCTGCTTTAGTTCCTGATTTCGTTCGAGTTTTGAGGTGAGCGCATCGGGTTCGTTTTTCCAGGCTTCGAATACCCTTTCAATTTGAGGATTGTCTTTTATTATGGCAAACGAAACGCTGTTCGCGAAAAACCGCGAGAAAAGTTGATCGCTCGATTCATTTCCCGGATCTGCCAGGTAAGGCAGTGCCTGCACGACATACCAAACAGGGTTCTCGGTATATTCCAGGGTATATCGGAATGCTTTCGTGTTCACATCACCCATGTGTTTAACCTCGATGTTCCTTTTCTGACCCGGTCTGAGTGAAAACGGATAGGTGTCTGTGATCAGCACCTTGTTGTTCAACACAGGGATAATCTTTTGTTCACCGTCCTTGTGTTTTGCACTTTCAGCCGATATCCTTAGCTCCAACAATCCGGGGTTGTTTGGACAGACAACTTTCCAGCTCACCAGTTCACTCGATTCTGCCTTTACGTTAAAAGGAATCATCATTTGAGACAATAATCCGAGCCCCTCACCTCCCGTTTCCGGATACGAACCTGTTTCCAGCCTGGCATTTCCGCTTATTTCATTGGACGAGATATTGACCACCTTGGCAGACAGGATGATGGTGTCACCGGAGGTAAAGAACCTGGGGTAATTGGGCATGATCATCAATTCTTTTTTGGTAACAACTTCTTCTGAAAGTACCGCGTATTCAAGCTCCCTGCTGTGAACGACGGCCTGAAATTTCCAGCGTGTAAGCGCATCCGGCATAGTAAAATCCATGCGAACCACTCCGTTTGCATCCGGTTTTAATTCAGGATAGAAAAAAGCTGTTTCACTGAAGTCCCTCCTTAGCTGAAACCCGGCCGGTTCCTCTCCAAGATTTTCGCCCTCTTCCTCCTCAACCCCGGCTTCACCTTCTTCACTTGACCTTGCTCCTTTCGTTTTTATATTGGGCATCCCTTGATCATCGGCTGCAAGTTCCATTGCTTCGTTATACATAATCACACGTTCATACCCCCCGCTGTAAAGGTTATAGCCAAACCAGTTGAGGCGATCAAAATTTCTGGGGGAAACCTGCTTGTATGTATCCTTGAAAAACGGAAAATTCTGTCCGTACCCCTGTTCAAAGTTGTTTCCGGTAAAAATTCTGCTGACCGGGCGATACGTGTTATACGGTGAGAAAGACCATTGATTGGCAGCGAATACATCCAAAGACACATCGTACATGGACGCCAGGACCTCCACCGGTTTTCCCTTGTCCTGTTCACCCGTTAATTTCAGATTCCAGCTCACTTTTTCGCCCGGTTCGAATTCGCTGCGATTGGTTTCCAGTTGAACCCGCAATTGTTTATTGTCGTAAGGCACCGTAATAACATTTTCAGAGAAGTATGACCTCCCCGAATGAACCAGGAAAAATTGAACCCCCAGGTTGCCCCTGTATTCCTCCAATATTGGGATGTCAATGTGCTGCATTTTGCCATTCATTTTCATCCATGATTCCTTTACAATACCCGTCTTATCCCTCAACGAACAAAACAACCACGCGTCTTTCCCTGAAGATCCAACCAGGATTCGAGCGGTTTTACCAACTTTCTGTTCGGTTTGAAGCGGCTTGATCCACAACCAGGACGATACGGGCAGCTCCTTAGTTGTTTTGGAAAACAACACAATGCGTTTTTCCCAAATTACCGAATTGCCGTTGGGATCCTTCGAGGTCATCTTTACCAGGTAAGCTCCCTGATTCCATGCATTATTGGTTAAAACAAGCATCCTTTGATTCGCCGTATTGATCGTTTTTGACATGGCTTTTTCTCCTACTTTCCAATTGGACACATCGTTCTCTTCGAGATATGGATCCATCGGATGATCTGTTCTAAAACTTTTTTCATTCATGTCCTGATAATCCGGAGCACTCCAAAGCCTCTTTCGCTCTAAATTTTCAGGAGCGATCAGGTTAAAAACGGAAATATCAACAACCGCCGGAGTAAAAACTCCCTGAAGATTTGTGGTGGTTACCATTAAGGTGTCAACTTCGTCAAATTCCATCTCTTCATTCAGTGCCATCGATATCTTAAGTGATTGATAACCAATGCTGAGTTGAGATTTACTCAGTTGAGTCTCCCCGTTAATGTCGGTTACCGTCAGCTCAACGGTGTAACTGTAGACCGGCGATTGACTCTTTTTCAACGTGTAGTCCGGTATGGCCTTGAATGCCACATTCCATTTGCCATTTTCGTCGGTAATGGTTTCTCCATGGCTTATTTCTGACGCAGGAGACACCGGCAACGGGAATCTGAAATAATAGTCATGGTAAAAAGGAAAGGAGGTGTTTCGCACAACTCGGTAGGTGACGTTGGCACCCTGTATTGGACTGCCACTATAGTTTATGGCACTTCCCGAAACCCTGACAACATCACCCAAAGCAATGTTTTCCTTAATACTATCTGTTTCAATTCTAAAACTTGGCCTTTTGTATTCCTCCACTTTGAAATACAGGGTTTTAGCCCCATCGCTTATATAAAACCTGCCCGGAAGACAACCTGCCGGTAGCGCAAATGATCCCTGGTACGTGCCGAATTCATTGGTGGTTAAGGCCACTTTTCCGGATTCCTGATTGTTTGCGTCAAATAAGCTCACCTCAAGGCTTTTGGACGTGAGTAGTTTAATTTCCGTTCCGGTCCGCTCCATCACGATCCCCTTAAAATAAACCATTTGACCGGGTCTGTAAATTGCTCTGTCCGTGAATATTACCGATTGAATACTGGGCCTGATTTTCGGNNAGCATGACAAAGTAATTCAGGTTTTCGGCAGTGCTGGACAATATTAACTGGCCGTTTTCATCGGAAGTTTCTGTTCCTGCAGGAATTAAGTCCTGACCCCTGTTTTGATAATTGTATTGTTGCACATACAAATCCGCTTTGACTCCATTTAAAAAGACGCCCGTTTTCCGGTCCGTAACATGAATTTTTACCTCGCCTTCCTTCTCGGAATGTTGAAAATACCCGAGTGAAGACACCCAGAAATCGTTCTTTACAATGACATTCTCTTCTTCCGAAAAGAGGCTGTCAAGGGACAATAAAATGGTGTAATACCCTTCTTTTAAGGCGGGAAAGCTTTTTTCAGTTCGGTGAAGTTGATAATCGTATTCATCCAGAAGCGTAAATTTTCCCGATTTCAGAACAGGTTGTGTCAAGAGTTTGCGCAGATTGAAATTCCGGCTTCTGTCCGAAGTGGTCTCAATTTTGCGATCCTTTTCCAGAATACGGTAATAAAGCCTTGAAACATTTGAGTGTTCAATTAAGGCCAGAAATTTTTGATTTGGCAAGGTGACGTTTTCGGTACTGATGGCAATGGATTTACTCAATAATTGCATCCTCAGATTGTGACACAAGGTAGACCCATAGCTTTCGGGGTATGCATCGATGGCATGCTGGCACTGCTCCAGGCTTTTTTTCTTGTACCACCTATATTCATCTTCGCTTCCCGCAACATATCTGTTTCCAAGTTCATTGTAATAAGCGGCAATGGCGTGCATAACATCCGAAACAATCTCTGTAGATGTCGCTGTCCGAAGACGGAGAAGAGCTTCCAGATAAAGTGAATCCGAATAGGGCGATGCATCGTTGGATCGCACATACTTTAATCGCTGTAAATCATTGTAAACCAATGCATCTTTCCAATCTGTCGTTAAATGAAACGAAAGCAGATCCCTGTATAAGCGCACGGTCCTTAACTGAAAAGACGAGCTGTCTGAATGATCAATGTTTAGCGCAGCAAATTTTTCAACAGGCGCAAAATACTTCGCTCCATCGATCAAAAACTGATGCTGCGGTTTGTTTAAACCCGATTCCGAATTTGAATAAAACTCTATCGCCCTCCATGCCAAGAGATCGTAGAGGGTTGGTCGCAATCCCCTGCCCTTTTCCGATTTCTCCCAAATGAGATCATATCCTGCCGGAGGTACTTTTTTAAGGATGTCAGAATTGGACAAGGAAGCGGTGTAATGAAAATTGACCTTTTCAATCAGGTGATTGGCGCTCCATGTGGACAAGTCTTCGCCATCCGTGGTTTCTGCCGAAGATCGTTCCAGAATAACCCACCTGTTTGCGCTGTAGTACCACCAGTACATTTCTGCCAGTGCCGAATGGAGGATCGACTGGCTGACACCGCCTGCTTTTTCAATTTCCCGCTCCATTTCGGCCAATGAGCTTTCAAAAGCGTTTTCTTTGTAACCGCTAAAGATATTGCGGTGTATAATCGCCTTAATACGCTGATCTTCATCTCCGGATTTAACCGACAGAAGATAAATTTCCTGAACCGTTTCAAGGGCCGAGGCGTTTTTTCCATCTGTTCTGAATTGTTCAACCTTTGACCATAACTGATTGTAATTAGTGCTCTTCTGTGCGTTTATGCCCCCCGGAAACAGCAACCAAATGCACAGTATTATCGTCTCTATACAAAGTGACTTTATATTCATTTTGCTTTTATTATATGGGTAAATGTACTGATCAATGTCGTGAAAATCTCGCAGAAATCCGTGCGATCGCCAAGAATACTTAAATTTATAAACTGTCCCAGAGACCTAAAGTGTACAAGTACGTTTTTATATTTATTCTTTTCTGCGCATTCTTGCACGCTCCTCCGGCAAGGGCAACCCATATTGTCGGGGGTGAACTTCACTATAAATACCTGGGAAGCAACCTGTATGAGATTACCCTGGTCGTGTACAGGGATTGCATAAGTGGCAGGCCCTGGTTTGACGATCCTGCGTACATCGGTGTGTTCGATACAAGCAATAATCCGGTTCGTTATATTGCCATTGACACCAGCAATCTCGTAATCGACACTGTCCCGCTCTCTATCAATGATTCATGCACCGAGCTAATCAATTCGGTTTGTTACCAACGCGGAACATACACGTATGTGGACACCCTGGTTCCCATGCCGGGGGGCTATCTGCTGGCGTATGACAGATGTTGCTGGAACGGCTCGGTCTCAAACCTGGTAACGCCATTGGATCATGGCCTTGCCATCGTTTCGGCCATTCCGGACCCCGGCATCGCTTCAAACAACAGCAGTCCTTATTTCAAGTATTTGACACCCCCATTTATTTGCTTAAATCAGGAATTGATTTTTGATCATAGCGCCATTGATCCTGACGGGGATTCACTTGTTTATGAATTGTTCAATCCATACGACAACACCTTTGGAGGACAAAATGGCGCTCCCCCTGACCCACCGCCATTTTATCCACTGATCTTTAAGCCGCCGTACCTTATCCAGTCCATAGATTCCAGAACCGGAATTTACAAAGCTACTCCGGACGTGAAAGGTCAGTTTGTGTTTGGAGTTATCGTAAAAGAATATCGAAATGGCATTGAAATTGGACAGACATCAAGAAGTTATCAATTAAATGTCGAATCGTGCAGCAAGGTAACCGAAGCGCATTTTCCAAGTCCCATCTACCAGTGTGGAGACAGTGTGGTAACGTTCGGAAACACCAGTTGGGGTGCCACAGGTTATCGTTGGGATTTTGATGACCCTTCTTCGGCAGATCCCATTTCGACCATCCAGTATCCCATACATACCTTTTCGAAAGTGAATGATTACAAGGTTCAACTGATCGCTTATTCGCATTTTGGAAATATTTGCAACGATACGACTTACGGTCAGGTTCACTTGTTTCCTGAATTGGTGGGCAAATTTTCGACGGAAGATGAAAAGTGCGACAACTTTGTTCAATTCACCGATGTGACTCCTCTTTCTCTGGGAGCGATTACCAACTGGTTGTGGAATTTCGGAGACGGAAGCGCGTCGGAAGAACAAAATCCCTACCACTATTTCAGCTTAATCAATACACCGAGAACCTATGAAGTTTGGATGATCGTTAAAAACATCAATGGATGTTCGGATAGTGTAATGATCCCTTACACAGGTGTTGACAGAAAATATGAAATTGACGGGGTAACCATCAGCAAACCCGTAGTTTATCCCAGGGATGACAGTACGTTGATAACGGTAAATGCTCAAAATGCCATGTCTTTTGCCTGGAGTCCAAAAAGGGGGCTGAAGGATACGGCTTCCTATTCAACCTATGCCAAACCCGAACACTCTGTGCGCTACAAAATATTGGTAACCGACAACAGGGGATGCACCGACGAGGGGCAGGCTGCAATCAGGGTATATCAGTACAGTTGCGGAGAAACGGAAATTTATATGCCAAATGGATTCAGCCCAAATGGCGATGGAGAAAATGACTATTTACGACTGAGAGGGGAAGAAATTGCGCGCATCGATTTATCCATTTACAATCGTTTGGGACAATTGGTTTTCCATTCGGACAACATTTNNGGAAAGTTCAAGGGTAAATTACAGGACCCTGGCGTTTTTGTATACTATCTCCAGGTTGGTTGCTCGGACGATAGAAACTTTGTAAAAAAAGGCAATATTACCCTCTTGCGCTAAAGCGTTTAATGTCGACTTCACGGTTCAGGTCACTTCCGTTGTAGAGATGGTCCACAAAGTGCGTTGCAAAATACGGCGCCAGCATGACGCCCCGAGTCCCCAATCCGTTGAAAATACCGATACGTCCATGTTCGGGATGCATGCCGATAAGTGGCCTGCGATCTTTAACCGTCGGCCGGATTCCAACCCTGTGTTCAACCACTTTAAAAGGAACTTCCAGAATATCCTGCAATTGATCCACCAAATCTACCCGTGCTTCAGGGGTCTTTTCCATATTCAGATTGTCCCAGGTAAACGTTGACCCAACCCAGTAGGTAATTCCACCCAGAGGCACGATGTTAATGCGGTCGTGAATGATGTTTTGTGTGTGAAGCTCCGGGCTTTCAATGACAAGTATTTCCCCTTTTGCAGGGATAAAAGGCAAGTGTTTAAAAAAGGGATTTTTTACGTTTTCGAGCCCCTGGCAAAACAGAATGTAATCGGCGCTAATTCCCTTATACGAAACATGATCGTTTTCTATGACGAGCAAACCGTAATCAAGTGTTTCCTCCATCAACGAACTGCTTTCGCCGAGCTGCCTTCTGAATTCCCTAAGCATATCGAGCATATTGATGTTTCCGCTTTGTTCGACAAAGCCAAAACCATGGTTCGAGTGAACGCCGTGAACTTTTTCTTCAAGTGCACTCCTCATAAAAGGCCGGGAATCTTCGTCCTGGGACTTGATATTCCATAATCGACGTTGATCCGTTGATTTCATCGATTTGACCACGCTTCGCTCATTGAGAATTGGACGATTGAGGAAAGATCCCAGATCAAGATAGAAGGACTTGAGATACGGCAATAATTCATGTGCCTTCCAGGTGGGGCTAAAGGTTTTAAAGACCAGCGGATTGAAGGTTCCGGCAGCCACGGCACTACACCTGGCCCCGATATCCTGATCAACGACCAGTACTTTTTTCTGTTGCCTGATCAATTCAAAGGAAAGACAAGTGCCGGCCAGGCCCTGGCCAACCACAATACAGTCGAAATCGGAAGTGTTCAAGTTAAGGGGTATAGTCCTTGTATCCCTTGTTTTCGAGATTGCCCGCTTTTTTCAAGACGCCATCCCGAAGGCCTTTTTTATAGGCAATAATTTTATCCCTGACATTTGAATCAGACGATCCAATGATTTGTGCTGCCAGAATACCGGCATTTTTAGCCCCGTCAAGAGCAACGGTAGCTACCGGAACACCACCCGGCATTTGAAGAATTGACAGGACGCTGTCCCATCCATCAATGGAGTTGGACGATTTTATCGGCACCCCGATAACCGGTAATGGCGTCAGTGAGGCCACCATGCCGGGCAAATGAGCTGCTCCTCCGGCTCCTGCTATAATTACTTTCAACCCCTTCTCATGTGCTTTAGTCGAGTATTCAACCATTCGTTCGGGGGTTCGATGGGCTGAAACAACCGTGACCTCCGTTTCAATTCCGAATTCCTCCAGTATTTGAGCGGCTTCTTTCATTACCCTGAGGTCAGAGTCAGATCCCATGATTATGCCGACTTGAGTTTTTCCCATCGTTTTAATTTACTTGCAAGATATTAAATATCGCATTAATTCGCCTCTACCCGAACCAGATTTTTCAATTGCTTTCCTCTCTCTATCAATGATTCCACATCATTACCACATATGGTAATATGGCCCATTTTTCGAAATGGTTTTGTCTGCTTTTTGCCGTAAATATGAAAGTGCGCTCCGGGCGTATTCAGCACTTCCTCTGCGTTCTTATACACAACATCCCCTGAAAATCCTTCGCTTCCCAGCACATTTATCATCACGGCAGGTGACACCGGATTACAGCTTCCCAATGGCATACCGGTAATGGCGCGCAGGTGCTGCTCATATTGTGAACTGACATTGGCTTCAATAGTATGGTGTCCGCTATTGTGAGGTCTTGGAGCAGATTCGTTGACCAGTATTTCTCCTGATTTTGTGACAAACATTTCCACTGCTATCAGCCCGATCAATTCAAGCGACTCGACTACTTTTTTGCCAAGTGAAATGGCTTTTTCTTCTTTTTCACTGTCAATTCTTGCCGGTGAAACCAATAACTCCACCAGGTTGGCCTCCGGGCTGAACTCCATTTCGACAATCGGAAACACATTGATCTCTCCCTTTTCATTTCTGCTCAGAATTACAGCGACTTCCCGATCAATGTCCACGATGGGTTCAATAATCGATTCGGTGTTCAATAATTTTTTCAGGTCATTTTCGCCTCTTATCACGGCAACTCCCCTGCCGTCATATCCTTCCCGGCAAGCTTTTTGAACAAAGGGGTAGTTTATCAGGCCCTGCCCCAGGCCCTCAAGAATACTCGGACCATTCGGGTAAATGGTAAAATCCGAGGTATGGATGTTGTTGTCCCGGTAGAAGTTTTTTTGATTGCCTTTATCCTTGATGGTCTCTATTACTTCGGGAGATGGATGAACCCTCTTCCCCTGATCTCTCAACACCTTCAACGCATCGGTATTTACATTTTCGATTTCAATGGTGATGACATCAGCGCACTCGCCAAATTTCAACACATCCTCGTACTTGCTAAAATCACCCTGCACATAGTTATTGGCCAGTGGCGCCGCCGGGCATTGAGGGTTTGGATCAAGGATTGCGCAGTAAATATCGAGCTGCGAAGCCGCCTGAATAAACATCTTTCCCAACTGGCCTCCGCCCAATATTCCAATTCTTGTTCCTCCTGATAATACTTCTTCCATTTAATCCTAACTTATTTGTTCATCCATTTGACCCGATTTCCAATTGGCTCCCGATTTACCTCAGCCGCGCCAGCCACGGGTACACCGAGATATAAAAATCCCATGAATTCTTCGTTGTCCGATAAATTCAGATAGTCTCTTATTTCCTGACTTCCGGCCAGATTCCCGGTACTCCAATACCCTCCGATCCCATAAGAATGAAGGGAGAGGCAAATGTTCTGAACCGAACAGGATACGGCGGCCAGCTCTTCCCATTTGAGCAAATTAACGCTTTCATTCTTGTGGTTCACAATGGCAATGATGTGAGAGGCTTGTTCTTTTCTGTCTTCAAAAGCCTGCAACTTGGTTTTTTTCACCATGTCCGCAGGTGTTTTTTTCAGGTAAAATTCTTTTTTGAAATCCAGGAGTGCTCTTAAACTTTTGCCCGAATACACAAAATAACGCCAGGGCATCGTGTTTTTATGATTTGGGGCCATGTGGGCGAGGTCAAGCAACTCCGCGATTATTTGATCCGGAATGGTATCGCCGGTGAACTGCTTTGGGAAAATCGACCGTCGGGAGGCAATAATCTTTTTTAAAACACTTCGTTCCTGGTTTGAAATATCCATTTTTTCCCCCACCCAATTCTTTTTTAAATCACTCACTTTTTTCTTTCAAATTAATCAGGCAAATCTAAGGAAATATAAAGGGTTAATAATCAAAGATTAATGGCATAAATAGCAACCTATTATTTATAACTTACGTCTGTAATAAATATAAATACAGATTTGTTACTAAGCGATAAAAGGGACATATTTGTATACAGGGTATTTGCCAAATTCCGACTAAGATAAGAAGCGCTTTAATGCACCATATCAGAAGAATTATTTTACTGCTCTTCCTGAGCGTTCAGGTGCTGACTGCGTCTGCCACCATTGATAGTGTGCAGATCTCCTCTTCAGGTACGACTCTATGCCACGATTCGTGCATGGGGTATGCCATTGTAGAGGTTTTTGCAACCACGAGTTCCGGTCCTTTCCAGATTACCTGGAGGGGAACAAATTTACCCGGACTCAGCATAATTGACACCACCCTTACCACGGACACCATTTTCAACCTGTGCGCCGGAGAATACAGTGTCGAAGTGAAGGATCTCTCTGATTTGAGTGTAATCCAGCCCCGGAACTTTACCATTTCCAATGCTCAGATCCTTTCCATTGCCTGGGCCTACTCTATCCTGAACTGTCATAATTCATTGGGCACCGTTGCGGCCAGCCCTGTAGCGGGGTCAGGTCCGTATCATTACCAGTGGAATACCGGACCGAACGACACATTGAACCAAATCTTCAATCTATCCGCCGGTGTATATTCCGTGACCATTAGGGATGACAACGGATGCGTCGTGTTCGATTCATTGAGATTGCTCGCTCCCGACACCTTAAAAGTCAATATTGGCAGTACGGATGTGACGTGCAAGGGATTTTGTGACGGAACCGCATTCACAAATCCCACAGGGGGAAATCAACCCTATACCTACCTCTGGAATAACAGCCAGGTTAGTCCCCTGCTCACCAATCTTTGTCCGGGTAAGTTTATTGTAACCGTTACCGATGACAAGAATTGCATTGCCATTGATTCTGTTGAAATCACCGAAGCCG
>DNDT01000149.1 GCA_003487525.1 Flavobacteriales bacterium | reverse complement strand
GCTCGCTAAGTAGCGTGTATCAGAGATCGCGTCTGGTACGAATAACAGATGAAGGGATTGAGTACGATATCCACCAGGCAATTCGTAATGTGGAAAGTGTTCAACTTCTAGGGCGAACAGAATTTTTCGACGAAGATGTCCAAAGATTCCCAGAAATCTTAGATAAATACGAGATTGAGTTCAATTACAAAAAAATAGAACCTGAAAATGTCACAAGCTCAGACATAAACAAGCCACTCGAAGAGCGCCTTGAACAAATAAGACAATCACTATCCAATAGAACCTATAACAAATTAATGGACGCAAATTCTCAGGACCTTTACTTATTTAAATACATATCCACCTTGATTAATACAAGAAAACCAGTCTCATGATTCGAGTATTAGAAAAACGCAAACCATCAACTTTCATATTGTTTTCACTAGTCTTTTTTGCTATTCCTGTATCTTTTGGATTACTCTCTTTATACTTAGGCAAAGATATAAATTGGGACTTGAAAAATTACCATTACTACAACGCATACGCATTCCTTGAAAATCGCTTGGATTTTGACATTGCCCCAGCACAACTGCAAACTTTTATAAACCCTATAGCAGATATACCATTCTATCTGATTACAAAGTCTTTCCCGTCATGGGTAGCAGGTTTTATTTTCGGGTTTATTCACGGTCTCAACTTATCCGCTGTGTTCCTGATTTTCTGGAAGCTCTCAAATCAAGATCAAATATGGAAAAAAAAACTTTTAGGGATTTGTATTGTTATTACATCCGGTATTGCGCCGGGGTTTATTTCCGAATTGGGTAACACAATGCACGATAATTTAACAAGCGTGTTCGTTCTAAGCGCCATTTTGTTATTATTGATTGCAATAGAGAATTTCGAGAAAATGGAATTCTCATCAGGATTTGTTCAAGTTAGTTTAGCGGGTTTAATTATGGGTATAGGAGTCGGGATCAAACCATCAATCACGATCTTTGCTATCGGCTCTACTTGCGTCCTTATGTTATTCCTATTGTCACATCGAATTAAGTTGTTAATAGGCTTTATTACGTATGGTTTTACCGGAATTATCGGAGGGGTGACTAGCGCAGGTTTTTGGTGGTGGGAACTTTGGACAAGATTTCAAAATCCCTTCTTCCCATTTTACAATCATATTTTCAAATCGTCTTATTTCACTTCATCACAAATAACATGGTCAAAATTCTTGCCAAGAGAATTTTGGGAATACTTTGCCTGGCCGTTTATTTTTACTCTCGATAGTTACCGCACAAATCAACTACAATTCTTTGACATTCGTTTCACCTTGCTATATGTTCTGTGCATAGCTTGGTTGATAATATCTGCTTTTCGGAAATTTTATCTGGCAGATCAGAACAAAGTAAGTATTAGTGATGATATTAACAGATTTGAGGTTAGGAAAGGAAACTTTTTACTAATATTCTTTTTAGTCTCATATATTCTCTGGATCATAACATCAGCAACCTATAGATTTATGATCCCACTAGAGTTATTAACTCCACTTTGCTTTCTAATAATCATTGACCGGCTTCTTCTAAACAAAAAAATAAAAACTATTCTGGTGATCGGCGCAACAATTCTAACCTTCATTCTTTACAAACCCTTTAATTGGGTTCGGCTCAACTGGAGCGATTCCTATTTCATGGTTGACACTTCCCAATTCAACGCCTCGGATGAAGCTATAGTAGTTATGTTTGGAAAGTCACCAACATCTTACATTATTCCTGCGTTTCCACCTAACTACCGCTTTGTTCGCCCTGAAGGCAACCTCGGAATGCAACAGAACAATTCCCCCCTCCTTATTGGCATAAAGAATTTATTAAGCCAGCATAAAGGAAATATATATCTTCTCTACAATAAAGATGAAACAAACATTGACCTAGAGCAAAGCTTAGATAACTTAGAACTAAAAGCATCTATTGAAAATTGTTTTATATTAAACATTAATACACCAGACACTTTGGAAATATGTAGATTGACTCCTCGTAAATAAAACCAACATATGTATTAGTTCAAAGCAGCAAATTTTTGTTCATTGCATCTTAATGTCTGTTTGGCGAAAGTGCCAGTCAAAAAAAGTTCTTATCAAAACATATTACTAAATGGCAAGAATGACTTTTGATTCAACCCAAATGAAGACGCATCAACCCCTGGATCTAAAGCTGCTTCTCAAATAAAAACTAGAATACTACACCCTGCAATACACACCTCGTATAATAGAGAAATGACGCATGCTCATCTTATCTCCGTTATTATAGTCACACAAAACAGCCTACTACACCTACCTCGTTTTTTCAAAACTCTGTCAGAACAGAGCCGACAGAGTTTTGAGGTTGCTCTTGTCGATAACGGATCCACAGACCAAACGATATCATCGCTCAAGATGCAACCTTTTACTCACAGGTTGACAGTTCACCAATTCTCATCCAACCTCGGCTTCGCCACTGCCAACAACATTGGCGCACGGATGGCAAAAGGAAAGTGGCTAGCCCTTCTCAACGCAGATGCTTTCCCGGAACCAGACTGGTTGGAGAAATTGGTCCAAGCTGCAGAGGAAAACCCAGAGTATTCTTTTTTTTCATCGAGACAAATTCAAGCCAATAACCCTAAACTCATGGATGGTGCAGGGGATGCATACCACATCAGCGGATTGGCCTGGAGGAATGGGTACAACCACAAGGTTTCTGATTATGGGCATGAGCAGAAGGAAGTCTTTAGCGCTTGTGCTGCAGCAGCATTAATTTCACGTGACTTATTTC
>DNDT01000058.1 GCA_003487525.1 Flavobacteriales bacterium | reverse complement strand
TGGCAGGAAGGGCATACGGCGCACGCCACAAAAGAGGAGGCCATTACAAAAACCGAACAAATGCTGGACGTTTATGCAGATTTCGTTCAGAATTTCATGGCTGTTCCGGTTATCAAGGGAGTAAAGACCGAATCCGAGCGATTTGCCGGAGCGGAGGACACCTATTGCATTGAAGCATTAATGCAGGATGGAAAAGCGCTTCAGGCAGGCACTTCACATTTCCTTGGACAGAATTTTGCCAGGGCTTTCGATGTAAAATTCACGGACCAAACGGGAAAGATTGAACACGTCTGGGCAACTTCCTGGGGAGTGTCCACCCGGTTGATGGGTGCGCTCGTTATGGCTCACAGCGATGACAAGGGTCTGGTGCTGCCTCCGAAATTGGCACCAAATCAAATTGTCATTGTCCCGATTTACAAAAATGACGAACAGCGCAAGGCCATTGCCGTCTGTGCAGAAGGAATTGCCAGGGAGCTTCGGGACAAAGGATTCTCGGTGAAATTTGACAACAGGGACACACAGAAACCCGGTTGGAAATTTGCCGAATATGAATTTAAAGGAGTACCGGTCAGACTGGCCATCGGACCAAGGGATCTTGAAAACGGCACCATTGAAGTGGCACGGCGCGATACGCAAGAAAAGGAGACACTTCAGCAAAGGGATTTACCGAATAAGATGAAAAACCTGCTCGAAAATATTCAGCAGAACCTTTACCAAAAGGCCTTGGATTTCAGGGACAACAGTACCCGTGTTGCCAATTCGTATGCGGAATTCAAGGACATTATCGAAAAGAAGGGCGGATTTGTCTACGCACATTGGGACGGCACGGCCGAGACGGAAGAAAAAATTAAAGAAGAAACCAAGGCCAGCATCCGTTGCATTCCGCTGGGAGGCAAAAAGGAGAGTGGAAAATGTATTTATACGGGCAAACCTTCGGCCCAGAGAGTGATATTCGCAAAAGCTTACTAAAATGGGAAAGAGAGACGATATTTTTAAAATCCTCAGTGAAAAGGGGTGCATGAAGCAGGAAGTATACCGGAACACCACGTTTGCGGTAAAAATGATGAAGAGCTACCTGGAATCTCTGACCGAGGACCTGAAAAAGAGGATGAGTGAAATTGACAAGAATGTCCTGGTCGAATTTGAAGAGCGAGGAGATTTTGAATTGAGATTGAAATTGGGGGGGGACATCCTCATATTTTTAATGCACTCAAATGTTTTCGATTTTGAAGACAGCCATGCCATGTATAAAACGGGTTACATCAAGGAAGAGCGCTACCGTTCTTATTGCGGCATGATTTCCATTTACAATTTCCTTGCGGATTCGTTTAAATACAACAGGGAAGGTGACCTTGGATATTTAATCGGCCGGATGTTTGTCAATAAAGACAACCATTGCTTTGTCGAAGGCAAAAAGAAATTGGGATTCATGTACAATGATTTTGCCAATCAAAAAGTGACGCGTGAACTCATCGGAAAAATTATTGACTCTGCAATTTTATACAGCATGAGTTTTGATTTACTGACTCCTCCTTACCGACATGTAATGGAAGTTTCGGTGCAGGAAGTCAATTCCGTCAGCCAGGCCTCGAGAATGAGAACTGGCAAACGCCTTGGGTTCCAGTTTAAAAGTACCACAAAAACAAAGGCGTAAGAAAATTTTTATCGGACTATTGCCATATTTTTAAATTAATCTAAATTTGCAATCCGTTTTTAAAATTTACGGTCCGTTCGTCTAGGGGTTAGGACGCCAGGTTTTCATCCTGGTAACAGGGGTTCGATTCCCCTACGGACTACAATAAGCACAAAACCCTCCACGAAAGTGGAGGGTTTTTTTTGTGACCGGATCCCGGAGCTTGCTCCGGGGAGCCCGGGAATAAAAAAAACCAACACCGCGAAGCGGTGGGTTTTGTATTTTCCTTTGAGCACGGCCGGGGAAAGCCGAAGGCATTCCCCATTGAAGTGTGGGTGTGAGCGTGGGTGTGCCTGCTTGCCTGAGCTCGAGCCGGCGCACCGGCAGGCAGGAGTGAACAGGGCATGGAATGATTAAGGAAGTCAAAGGGTTTTGNNCCTCGCTGATTTAAATCAATTTTTTTCATGTGCTAGTTAATTAATACCTATTTGGCGTTAACCTATCTTGTTAAACTTAAGGATGGTTCATTTCGGGAATAAGAAAGTATGAATTATCCAAGGGTATCATTTTTTAATCGATTAGTAATCAACTTGAAATGAACCAAAACAATGAACGCCGCAGAATCTCAAAGTGCGTTTTGAAAAGACTTAAACCGCTATAGAATGGAAGAATCCTTTAAAGAAAAAGTTTTACCCGGGTTGGTTGAAACGAAAGAACTGTTTAAAATAAAAGACGACTACAACATTCCTATTTTAACATATATGGATTTAGGAACGGATTTGAAGGAGATTTATCACGACAATCACAACAACATTATAGCCGTCCTTAAAGCGATAAGAGCCTTTAGAGATAACGGATTTGAGATACGGTTTAACGGAGCGGAGCGTAATAAACCGTTGCAACGGAGCTAACTTCTTCATCTCCCAGTTACCCAGACTTAAACTTTCACGTACGCGAATGTTTTTTGCATTTGCAGTTGAACACAGTTCCGGAAAGTCGAAGGCAAATCCGACTGACTATGCTCACTCATCATTGTGGAATCTGCCTGACTGCCNNAACAATTCCATTTACTTTTCAGGTCTCCCGGATACTTCAAACAGGTGTACATGTTGAGTTATCGAGAGTCGTGTCAGAAACAGATTACATCCGCGACCCATCAAGTTGTTTCCGACTCCCCCATCACACCCAAACAATTCCGGAGACCTCTCAATGTCATCAATGTATCGAACTACTTTTCTATGCATAAAATAAAAAAAGGCCTCTAAAAAAGAGACCTTTTAATTCATAGATAAATAAACATCAATGCTTAATACTCAGTTTTTTAACTGATTCAAAACCGTCGCTGGTGGCAATTTTGTAGAAGTACATGCCATTTTGTAAGTC
>DNDT01000440.1 GCA_003487525.1 Flavobacteriales bacterium | reverse complement strand
GGTCCTCCGGCAACACCAACCTTGAAAACTCCCGGCTTTTTAAGCATCAGGGAGGTCGTCATGAACCCGCCGTAGCTCCAGCCGTGAACAGCCATCCTGTTTTCATCAACGTATTTGAGTGATTTTAAATACGCCACTCCGGCCAGTTGATCATCCATTTCAAGTTCACTCAGGTTCCGGAATACCGCTTGTTCGAACTCTTTTCCGCGGTTGTAACTTCCGCGGCCATCGACGGTGAACACCAGATACCCTTTTTCCGCCATGTAGTTCATCCAAAGTGGTGCGGAGCCCCACCACCTGTTTTGTACAAGTTGTGCGTGAGGTCCACCGTAGACATAAACCAGCACAGGGTATTTTTTACTCTCGTCAAAATCGTGTGGCTTGATCATCCTGGCATGGAGAACCGTGCCTTTTTCATTGGTGATGTTCAACAATTCCGGCCTGGAAATGTCGTATTCCTCCAGTGGGTCCGGAGCACTGAGCAATTGCTTCAATACGTTTCCTTTGTTGTCCGCAATAACGACCTTTCCCGGAACATCGATGCTGGAAAAATAGGTGATAAAGTAGGCTCCGTTGTCACTCAACACACCATGATACACGCCGTTGTTGTGAGAAATGCGTTCAAATGTTCCGTCCGTCAGGGACAGCCTGAAAATCTGGCTTTCGGTCGGGTTTTCGCCGGTTCCTTCAAAAAACATCAGGCTCTTGTCCTGGTTCATTCCCAAAATACCTGTCAGTGGGAAATTACCGGAAGTGAGTTGCTTTTCCTCTCCGTTTTTTCTGAGGTACGCGTGCATGAATCCGTTCTTCTGACTCATGTAAATGAATTCCGTCGAATTGTCCGAGGTAAACACCAGGGGGTAAAGCGGCTCGACATACTTATCGTCTTTCTCCTCATAAAGCCTTCCGATAAACGACCCTGTCATCGCATTGTACGCCTTAAACTGCATGTGATTCTGATCCCTGTTCAGGGTGACCAGCACGACACTGTTGCCATCCGGTGCCCAGTTGATGGTGCATATGTAGGTATCCTCGCTTTCGTCTGTCTGTATTTTTACTGTTTTTCCGGTCTTTGCGTAATAGAGTTCAACACTGATTTTTTCACTTTTTCCTCCTGCCATGGGGTATTTGATGAGATCTGAGCCGGCCGGTGTTTTGGTCAGGTCCACAAGGGGATAATCGGATACTTCGGACTGGTCGTTTCTGTAGTAGGCAAATGCAGGCTCATCGCCCGGACTCCAAAAGATGCCCTCTGAAATACCAAACTCAAATCTCGAAACTGCCTTTCCGTAAACCAGGTCCCTGTTTCCGTCAACCGTAACCTGCTTGGACTCACCAGCGAGCGGTTTTAGATAGATGTTCTCGCCTTTTACATAGGTCATGTAATCACCTCCGTTGCTGAAATGAACATCGCTGATTCCCTCGACATCGTTTTTATACCCCTTCACTTTTCCGGATTTAACATCCCACAAATAATACGCGCCATTGATGCTGAAGGTGAATAAGTTAGTTCCCAGCTTGTCAAATGCCGGAAGCGATTTTACCTCCACGGCATCGGCCTTAAGAGCGGAGGTTAAACTTCCGGGTGTCCATTTCACCGTTTCCTTGTTTTTCGACAAATCAAATGCGATGAGTTTTTCTTCTTCTCCTTTTCCTTCCTTCATCGCGTAAGTGTTCTCATTTAACCAGGTCAGGCCGCGCAGTCTTCTGGGGCCCAGGTCACTGTACTGTTTAAGCACCGCATCTTCGAGCGTGAGCGTTTTGCGCTCTTGCGAGAAACTTGACGTTAAATCAAAAAGGCTGAATAATATGAGGAGTAAGCTTAGTTTTTTCATCGTATCTAAATTCATGTTTACCTTTGCGAAAATACTCTTTATTGGATTTAAGATCTTTTACTTGACAGGCAATAATTTCCCATACCAACGACAAATTTCGAATGAAGAAATACAGTTACTAGATCTTTTTAGCTACAGTGGCAGGATAACGGTAATTGACAGCAAGGCAAAGCTCAACCGGTTCAACAAGAAAATTGCAAAAAAAGAGGTCATCGGATTTGACACCGAAACCCGGCCTTCGTTTACAAAAGGACTTCAATACGACTGCTCCCTGGTTCAAATGGCCTTCGAAGACGAAGTGGTATTGTTCAGATTGAATAAAATTGGTTTTCCTCGCGTGTTGCTCGACATGCTTTCGCAAATTGACTTTAAAAAAATCGGCATTGCCATTCACGACGATATCAAACAATTGAAGGCACTTAATTTTTTTGAGGCCCAGAATTTTATTGACCTGAATACCCTGTCACCAAAAATCGGATTTGAAAGCATCGGTGCGAAAAGACTTTCGGCCCTTGTATTGGGTAAACGAATCAGCAAAAGGCAGCAGGTGAGCAACTGGGACGCCGCTGAACTAAGTCCGGCTCAAATTGCATATGCAGCAACGGACGCCTGGATTTGCAGGGAAATCTACCTTCAGTTTTTAAAAGACGGACTGGTTAGTCCAGAGATGATCTGATCCACTCTTCGGTTCGACCAATCAGGGAAATACCAATGTATCCCCTCACTTCAAGAATGTTCTTTTCGGGGATCAGATTCATTACACAACTGTAGGTCTTTCCATTATCCGGATCATAAATTTCGCCGTCTTCCCATTCCAGGTCCCCGTCGTAGACGAAACCCTCCAGTATGTTGATGCCCATTACCTCTCTTCCGCGCAGGCTTTCGTCTTCGTTCTTTTTATCACGCTTGACACTTCCGTCTTCGTAGTAAGGATCTCTTAACCACACGATCACGCCGCAGTAGTGATCCTTGCATTTGACGATGTTGACTTTTGCCTTTTTTGATCCGGTGAGCCAAATTCCGAGAATTTGATCGGCCTCTTTATCAGACTGCGCATAAACGATGGATGAATTCAACCATAATGCGCCTATACAAAGGAATAGCGGTAATCTCATACAACAATAATACGATATTTCTGGATGGAACAACATCTAATTATATGCCCTTTTGTCATGTTTTTAAATTACTTTTATGTCATATTGTCTTAATAATTTTTCTTTTTAGGCTTGGTACAAATATTGTTCGGGAAATGGTAAATAACCAATATAAAAATTACGACTATGTCACTAATAAGATACAACAACCACTTGATGAGCCCGGGAATATTCAATCTTTTGAACGATGTGTTTGGGGAAGATTCAAACCAGATCCATAACAAACCGATGAGAAAAATGACTCCTCCCGTAAATATCAGGGAAACGGAAAAAAGTTTCGAAATTGAAGTTGCGGTTCCGGGATTTGACAAAAAAGACATTCATGTCGAGGTGGATAAAGACATCCTGACCATTTCATCAAAGCGAGAAGAGGAAAAAACCGTTGAAAACGATACCGTGAAACGAAGAGAATTTTCGACCGAATCGTTTGAGCGAAGCTTTAATATTCCGGAGGATGCAGACGCAGAACACATTAACGCAAAGTCAGATAATGGCGTACTCTACATTATGCTTCCCAAAAAAGAAGAAAAAGTAAAGGTGAAGAAAATGATTAACGTAGCCTGAGTATCAGGATCGAAAACAGGGCCGGTAATACCGGCCTTTTTTTTGTGTCAATCAGCGGTCTTTTGGTAATTTTGCAGTTCAAATAAAAACAAGCATCATGTCAAACGGATTTTTCAGACCACCCACTGCCAAAAACGAAGTCGTAAAAAGTTACAAACCCGGTTCGCCGGAGCGCGAGGAATTAATAAAGACCATCAACCAAATGAAAAAGAAAAAGGTTGATGTTCCGATGCACATTGGAGGTGAGGAAGTCCGGTCCGGTAAACTGGTCAAGATGCGACCTCCCCATGATCTTTCATTTGAATTGGGATCGTTTCATCAGGGCGACAAAAGCCATGTGGAAAAGGCGATAAAAAGCGCACTGGCGGCAAAAGACAAATGGGCCGAGTTGAACTGGGAAGCACGCGCCTCCATTTTTCTGAAGGCTGCTGAACTTCTTGCAG
>DNDT01000341.1 GCA_003487525.1 Flavobacteriales bacterium | reverse complement strand
GCATTTCTACATAGAAATAGATACAACGACGTAAAAAAGCCGGGGGTAACGCTTTTTCTTCATTATGGGTGATTATGACAATAGGGCGCAAATCCGGACGGTCATTTGGCACAGCATAGCGCAGCTCTTCAACCTCAGTTACTTGAAATGCAAGGCGGTCTAATTCAAATAATAAATCATTTGGGAAATCAAGATCAGCTTTATCAATCTCATCAATTAATACTACAGATTTCTTTGCGTCTCTCTTTTGGGAATTCATAATTGCCCGCCCGAGTGGGCCATAATGTATATAGTTGCGAACATTCTGTGATAAGAGAACCCCTTGGACGTCTTTGGGTCCTTTATCACCCATTTGCGAATCATATAAACGCTTAATGGCATCGTATGTATATAACAAGTCTTGAGCACGGCTTGTTGATTTTATGTAACTCTCTTCTAGGGGTAAATTGAGTGCGGCAGCCACAGAATATGCCAATGCTGTTTTTCCACAACCGGGATCGCCTTGTAATAACAAAGGCCTTCCCAAACGAATTGCAAGATCTACAGCATTTTTTAATTCATCGGATGGAATATACTCCGGACTGCCATCGTAACTATTCGTTGTTATGTCTAAGAGACGAGATTGCTTCATATTTCTTCATCCTTTCCTTTAACATCAATATAACACCTTCCAGTGCTGGGCTGGCTTCCATCTCGATCATTGTTGCTTCTATATGTTTCCACATCTGCGCAACATTTATTTTCAATTCATCATGATCAAGGTTTTGATTTAAATCAAAACGGCATTCATAACGAATAGTCTTAGCCCACAGTTCACTCAACTCATTATCTCGGTTGTTGAAATTTTGCAGAATCTTGTCAAGCCAGTTTTCTGCAGTATCTATTCGGCAAACTGGCTGTCCTAGCGGAATCAAGCCTGTTTCTTCGGATTGACATTCATCATCCTTCATCGGGAAGATGAGAATCAAGCGATAATTTAGTGATTTGACTTTTTCATGAGTGCAAAGTTTTTTCCAAAAATCTATGTAATCTTTATGTGTAGCTCCGGGTGCAATGGTGATTATCACATCACCAGCCGTGATTTCATTATTGCAAAGCCAGACGGTTGTATTCAATGCCCTTGTAATTCCATGGGTTTCCGCATTGATTATGATTGGCACATCATCCTTGGGTATCACTGGGTCATGTAGTTCCCTTACGGAGGCTAGTCGTTGGCTGAAGTACCCAAAAAAAAATGATTCTCTACAATCAACGGCTAATCCAATTGGGCCTCTGTTGTGCTTGCGGAAAGATTTGCGTGATATTTTGATAGGTTCTTCTAAATCAAAATAATAAGGTGTGGTTAAGTCGTTAATGATTTGAGGTGTATCGCCACTTATTGGCTCAATAATTATTCCGCCTGCATCCAATACCTCAAGGGCTCTTTTCAGAGTCTCGTCTTTGGGGAATTGGCCAAGGGCTTTCCTAATTAGCGGACTCAGTAATTTCCGGTCATTTGCCTCTCTAATTATGTCGCTCCAGGTGTTTATTGCTCTATCACTAATCTCAACAAAAGCAGGATTTAAACCCGTCTCTATTAAGATTCGCCGAGTATCTGCCTTATCCCAATATAACTCTGCCAGTTTATCTCTTAAGTCGGAATATCCGATTTCTTGAGTTGGATCTGCCATTTTTTATTGTATGATCCCTGCGCTTTTTAGACCAGCAATAACATTGTTGATGTGAATGCCTTCATTGCGATAGAACTTTTGCTTCGGATCATTACCCGGCTCGCGTAACCAACCTCCACTATGGTGTAAAGCGATAACATTCCAGTGTGTGTCGAATACAGGTGAGCCAGATGATCCTGGCTCCGTATCTGTCAGGTATTGCACTATTTGCTTGTTAGCATCAATATATGCGATGATATTGTGATATAGTGCAATCTGCTTTGGTCCACCACTAGGGTGCTGTATGATGATCGTGAAATCGTCAACCTTAGGGTCTTGTTCACTTAATTTTAAAGTTGACCATTTTTGTCCTGCTGTTTTGCCTTCTTTTGATTTTACTTTAACTACTGTCCAATCATTTTCAAGGGATGTGTAAAATAGGTTTTTAGGATCAAGTTCGTATTCGTCAGATGGTTCTGACAATCCACTAAGTGTTTGCTGATAATTAAACTGCGCTTTCGCATCTTGTGCTTGTCCTTTGTCCTCCAACACATGATGATTTGTAAGTAGAAGATCGTTATCAATAAGAAAACCTGATCCTAAACCTCTTTCGCCCAAATCCAGCCTAGCTACAGCTTTGGCGCATGTCAATCCAATATCTAAAAATGTAATAGGTAGTAATGTGCTTTGTTTACCGGTGATTTTTTCAAGTTGATCAGGGTCTAGTGAACGTTGCCATGCTACATCTTTTGTTATGTCTATGCCGCGTAGGTTAAGTGTGTGTTGCTTAGCCATTAATAATAGTTGCTTTTTATCTGGCAAGGCGCGACCTATCGCAACATCAATAATAGCATCTACGCTTGAAGAATCATGTCTTGCATAATCGAGAATGTAATGCCAATTATTAATGGCAGAATCTTTAAAAGAAATAAATGCCGGGTTAATTTTTGCCTCTTGTACTAGCGCACGTGCCTCTGCTTTATCCCAATAAAGATCTGCCAAAATATCACGTAGGTTAAGCAAATTGTTGTTCCACAGCAATGTAGCCATGACTTTTGTCCCTTCTTTTTGTTATTTGGTTGTGCAGATTGTTATAATTTTATACTTAATCTTATTTTGTGACAATCAAAAATTATTGACTTAAAAGATGCTCTCATGCATATTTCTTATTCCGCCTTTGTTCTTTTTCGTGGTTTGGAATTAGCACAACCTTCTCAGGATAAGGTTGATGGTTCATTAAACCTGTAACCTGATACAATAAACATAATGAACGAACAAGCTCTCATTACCGACGCGCAGAATGGTAGTCTTGATGCCTTCAACACCCTTGTCTTGCATTATCAGGATGTTGTGTTCAACACCGCACTCCGCATCCTCGGCGATGATGATCAGGCTGCCGATGCTGCACAGGAGGCGTTCATCTCCGCATTCAAGGGCATCTCCTCTTATCGAGGCGGTTCGTTCAAAGGCTGGCTGATGCGAATCGTCACCAATGCCTGTTACGATGAATTGCGCCGCAGAAAGCGACGCCCCACCACGCCTCTTGAACCTGAGACCGAAGATGGCGAGGAGATGGATTCCCCGCGCTGGCTTGCTGACCCGAACATGACTCCCGACCAGCAAGCCGAAGCCGACGAACTCGAGCACGCCATCCAGCACTG
>DNDT01000245.1 GCA_003487525.1 Flavobacteriales bacterium | reverse complement strand
TTCAAAAAAAATCACAAATAATTTGATGAAATATTTTTTTAAACAAATACACTGAATTTGTTTATTACATAATTTTGATTCGGATTTCAAACCCTCGAAGAGGAAGTACCTGACCGTCTCACAAGTCATCACGGCGATAAACATTCGGGGAGTGGAATGAGGTCCGAAAATAACTTAACCCTGGGTCAGGTGTTACGAGAACGTAATTTAATTTTTATCTAAACTTCAATGAAGAAACTAAACTATTTGGGTTGTCTTAAGGCGTGCCTTATAGCTTCCTTTGCTTTGTTTGCCGTTAACCTGCATGCGCAGATGAGCGGTGCTTACACCATTAATTCCGGCAGTCCGCCAAGTGGTTCAAACTTTACAACCTTCACGTCGGCCGCAGCCGCTTTAAAAACAAACGGGGTTTCCGGTCCGGTCACATTCACGGTGGTAGCCAATTCCGGACCATACCTGGAACAGGTCAAAATAGACACCATTCCGGGTACCAGTGCGGTCAATACCGTCACCTTTAACGGAAACGGAAATAAAATCATTTCAATTCCGACATCCACAAACCTGTACATGATCAGACTTAATGGTGCAAGTTACGTGACACTTAACAACCTGATACTGTACGATTCCTCGGACACATATGGCTGGGGTGTCGATATTACTGGAGGGGCAAGTTATAATACCATTAATGCCTGTACCATCAATCTGACCAAAACCAATTCGACCAGTTCTACCGCAACGATGGGTATCATTGCTTCTTCAAGCAACACCAGTCCAAGTGCTTCGGGAGTGTCCGGTAGTTACAATACCATTTCCAACAATACAATCAAGGGCGGTGTAAACGCCGGTGTTTACTACGCAATTCGCATTAATGGAAACACAGGAACTGTTGGATGTTCAGGAAATCAAATTCTGAATAACACCATTTTGGATGGGTATAGTTATCAGATCTATTTGTACTATGCCGATAACACCCTGGTTGAAGGCAATGACATCAGCAGACCATACAAGGTAACCGTTAGCAGTTTCTACGGAATTTATTTGTCCACCGGATCTTTTTCAAATACAATCAGAAAAAACCGCATACACAATACCCACGATGCGGCATCATCACTGACCGGAACAGTAGGCTGCCTTTATTTCAGTAGCGCAGACGCGGCAGTGGGCATGGAAAACCTGGTCTACAACAACCTCATTTACAACATTAACGGCAACGGAACAACTTACGGAATCTATAATTCCGGCAGCGACGGCGCACTGTATTACTACAACACAATTTCACTGGATTACACTGCATCCACAGCTGGAAGTACCTACGGTTTTTACCAAACGACAGCAGCATCCGGTATTGAATTCAAAAACAACAACATTTCCATTACCCGAGGGGGGTCAGGTGTAAAATACGCTTGCTATTGGATTACCAACACATCGCTTATTAACAGTGACCGGAACAACCTGTATGTAAATTCGGCAGGCAGCGGAGCACAAAACGTGGGCTACTGGAGTGCCACGGCCTACCCAACCCTGGCCAACTGGCAAACGGCAAATTCCAATAGCTTTGATCAAAACTCAACATCGACCGATCCAATTTACGTCAATGCCCCGGGAGGAAACTTCAAACCGGGATCAGCAGGCATGAACAACATTGGCACACCCATTGCAGGGATAAGCACGGATATCAATAATGTTACCCGAAATGCAATCACACCGGATGCCGGCGCATATGAATTTACACCTCCTGCAGATGATGCAGGACTGATAGGTTTTGTTAGCCCGGTATCTCCTTGTCCGGGTACAGCCAACGTATCTGTTACACTTAAAAATTTTGGTGCGGTTACGCTGGATTCAGTCAGAATTCACTGGACCGTGAACAGTGTGAGCCAACCCACCGTATTTTACACAGTGCCCCTCGCAACGGGAAGTGATACCGTTGTGTCATTGGGTAGTTTTACCGTGGCATCAGGTGTTCCCTACAATATTCTTGCCTGGACAAGCAATCCGAATGGCGGAACAGACGCAAATATGTCGAATGACTCGTCAAGCATCATCGGATTGAAAAGTGCCATGTCCGGCACATATACAGTAGGAACTTCAGGTGACTATCCGAATGTGGTAGCTGCTGTGGAAGACCTTAACAACAGGGGACTCTGCGGTGCCGTTACCATTGACGTAAATCCACTTTCCGGTCCCTATAACGGCGCGTTGAATTTTGGCCCGATCAATGGAGCCAGCGCCACAAATACCATTACTGTTTTGGGACATGGTGCGGTAGTCACAGATACCACCGATGCAACAAGATACTACCTTGTATTGCTAAACGGTACAAATTATCTGACACTCGACAGTCTCAATATCGTAAACAAAGGAGCGACCTATGGAATAGGTGTTTTATTGACAAATACCGCCGATCACAACACCATCCAGAATTGCACCATCGACTTGAGTTCTACCGGAAGCAACACCACTGTTTGCGGAATTCTTTCTTCTGCATCTTTGACCAGTACTGCATCATATGGTGACAATGCCAACTACAACACCTTTGTCAACAATACCATTGAAGGTGGTGTAAATGCAGGTGTTTACTACGGGATTCGCTTGAATGGACTCTCTACCGGAAAGGGAAACTGGGGCAACAAGATCATTAACAATACCATTCATGACGGGTATTTCTACAATATCTATTCCATTTATGGAGACAACCTTTTAATAGACGGAAATGACATAAGCCGCCCAACTAAGGTAACTGTTTCCACCTTTTATGGAATTTACTTGTCAACAGGTAACATAAATACGGTAATCAGAAACAACCGAATCCACAATACCCACGACAATGCCTCATCAAAAACCGGTAGTGTATATGGAATATATACGACAACCGACGCTACTTCAGGTCAAGAGAATAAAATTTACAACAACCTGATTTACAATATAAACTCAGATGGGACGATATACGGTTTATACAACTCCGGTTCGGATTATGTTTCGTATTACTACAATACCATTTCTTTGGATAACACAGGATCAACTGCAGGATCGACGTACGGTTTTTACCAGACGACAGCAGCTTCCGGTATTGAATTCAAAAACAATAACATTTCCATCACCCGAGGGGGATCGGGAACAAAATATGTATGTTATTGGTCCACAAATACATCACTTATCAGCAGCGACCGCAACAATCTCTACGTAAATTCATTGGGCAGCGGAGCACAATACGTAGGATATTGGAATGCGACAACCTATGCAAGCCTGGCCAACTGGCAAACCGCAAATACAAATGCCTTTGACCAAAACTCTGCATCAAGCGATCCATTGTACGTCAATGCGGCTGGTGGAAACCTTAAACCCGCATCTGCAAGCATGAACAACATCGGTACACCAATTTCAGGAATAACCACCGATATTGACAATGTGACTCGAGATGTGGTAACACCGGATCCTGGGGCATACGAATTTACCCCTCCCGCAGATGATGCAGGTGTAATGGGTTTTGTAAGCCCGGTTGCACCTTGTCCAGGTACGGCCATTGTTTCGGTTACTCTGAAAAACTATGGTGCGGTTACCCTGGATTCAGTCAGAATCAACTGGACCATAAACAGTGTAAGTCAGCCAACCGTCTATTACACCAATTCAATTGCTTCGGGAAACGACACCCTTGTGACCTTGGGTAATTTCACCGTAGTTGCAGGTCTTCAATACAATATTGTTGCCTGGACAAGTAAACCAAATGGTGGAATCGACGCCAACCCGTCCAATGATTCATCAAGCCTGGTCGGATTAAAAAGCGCCATGTCGGGTACCTATACCGTTGGAACATCCGGAGACTATCTAACGATGGTTGCAGCAGTGGATGACCTCAATAACCGGGGAATTTGCGGTGCCGTAACAATCGATGTTGATCCATTGTCCGGACCGTATACCGGTGCCTTGCCGTTTGGTGCAATTGATGGAACCAGCGCTACCAATACCATTACGGTTCTGGGCCACGGTGCGGTTATTACGGATACAACCGATGCCGGTAGATATTATCTGGTGCTTCTGAACGGAACAGATTATCTGACACTGGACAGTCTCAATATCGTAAACAGGGGTGCAACATACGGAATAGGTGTTCTGCTGACTAATACGGCCGATCACAATACCGTCCGGAATTGTTACATCGACATGAGTTCGGTTACCGGAAGCAACACTACCGTATGCGGTATCCTTTCTTCTGCATCCATGACAAGCACTGCTTCATATGGTGACAACGCAAACTACAACAACTTTGAAAACAATACCATTGAAGGTGGAAACAACGGTTTGTATTATGCCATTCGCCTAAATGGCCTTTCGACCGGAAAGGGAAACTGGGGAAACAAAATCCTCAACAATACCATATTGAATGCGTATTACTACAACATTTATTCCATCTATGGGGACTACCTCCTGATTGACGGCAACGACATCAGCCGTGCAAACAAGGCAAACGTTTCTACTTTCTATGGAATATACCTGTCTACCGGTAATACGAATGCGGTGGTAAGTAAGAACAGGATTCACAACACACACGATGTAGCCACAACAAAAACAGGCAGCGTTTATGGAATCTATTGTTCAGCAGACGCCACCTCCGGCAATGAGAACCTGATTTACAACAACATGGTTTACAACCTCAACACCGAAGGCACCATATACTGCGTGTACAATTCAGGTGCGGATTTTACCGAGTATTATTACAATACCATTTCACTGGATTACGTGAATTCCACATCTACCAGTACAACCTACGCTTTCTACCAACCATCGGCAGCGGCGAATGTGGTATTGAAAAACAACATAATCTCAGTCACCAGAGGTGGAACAGGGACCAAATATGGCCTGTATTTCAGTTCAACATCCACCAACCAGGTTTCTGACAATAACGTTGTGTACATGAATGCTCTGGGAACCGTTAATCACGGATATTGGGGAGGTGCTGTTTCAACCTTTAGTGCATGGCAAGCTGTCAATAGCGGTGCATTTGATCAGAACAGTGACTCTGCAAGTCCCGAATTTATCAGTATTGCGGCTGATGACTACAAACCGAACAGCATGCAGATCAATGACATTGGAACTCCAATTGCAGGTATTACCAATGACATTATGGGCATGACCAGAAACCTGTTGACTCCGGATGCAGGAGCAATCGAGTACACACCGATTCCATCGAACGACAGCTGCAGTTCTGCCATTCAGGTTGTTGCAGGTGTATATTCTGGAACAACCCTGGGAGCTACCATGGACTTTGCTCCAACCTGCGTTGTGGGGGATGATTCATCGGGAGGCGTATGGTACAAATTCGATTTGGGATACAATTACACCGTTGCGTCGCTGTGTGGTTCCAATTTTGACACCAGAATGAGGGTGTTTGCCGGAAGTTGCGCAAACCTTCAGTGTGCAGACGGCAATGAGGATTATTGCGGATCGCAATCGCAAGTGAGCGGCTGTGCGGACAGCAACATGACCGTGTACATCCTGGTTTATGGAAACAATGGTGCCGAAGGAAACTTTACCATGACCATTTCTGAAACACCTAGACAAGCCGCCAGTATATCGGTAACCGGAAATACTACATTCTGCGAAGGTGACAGTGTATTGCTGATGGCAAATAGCTCAGGTTCATATGTCTGGAACGACTCGGCGATGAGTACAGGTCAGATTCTGTCGGTTTTTGAAGACGGATCATACAGGGTAATCACCACGGACACCAATGGATGTTCCGATACATCGGCTTTCGTGAACACAACCAAGCTTGATGTAACTCAGGCGGTCATCACTCCAAATGGTCCAACATCGTTCTGTGATGGTGAAAGTGTAACCCTGGAATCAAATTCATCCAATGCGTATTTGTGGAACGACAATTCGATGAGTACCACTCAGAGCATCGTGGTTTCCACGGCAGGATCATTTACGGTTACCACCACCGACACCAACGGTTGCGAATCGACTTCCGCACCAATCACTACCGTCGTATTCCCGCTTCCAAGCATAGATCTTGGTATGGATACAACGATATGTGTTGATGCAGTGCTGACCCTCGATGCAGGCAGCGGTTTCAATTCATACAACTGGAGTACCGGGGAGACGACACAAACCATTAACTTCTCAAAAGGAACAACAGGCGTCTATACGATTACATCGACTGTAACGGATGGAAATGGCTGTGAGGGTAGTGACCAGATCGTTGTGACCGTTGATGTATGCGGAGGCATTGAGGATGTAGCCAACAATGCCAGTTTGGAGGTTTATCCAATTCCGGCCCGCAGCGAGATCAACCTGATCATGAAGGGCTTTGTCGAAACCAGCGCCCAGGTCAATATCAGTAACGTAAAAGGACAGGTGGTTCACACGTTATCGGTACCAACCGGCGAAAAACAGACCATTGACGTTGGTAACCTGACTTCCGGAATTTATTTCATGAGCGTGGTCAGTGGCAGTCAATCTGCCCTGATAAAACTGGTCATTCAATAATCGGGAGATAACACCATATAAAAAGGCACGGGTAATTCCGTGCCTTTTTTGTTTTCATACATTTTTGCTTATTGAAGTATTATCGCTCAAGGATAATTTTCACGGTACGGACGAATGATTGAGATTCTACCCTGACAAAATAAACTCCATTTCCAATATTATCCGGCATTTGAACAGTAACTTCCTTAAGGTTTTGAACATCGCGACTCAGAATGATCTTACCCAGGCAATTAAAAACGGAAACCATGAATCCATTTGACGAATTAACCCGTATGCTGACCGGCCCATCTGTCAGAGAAGGAAAAACCGAAAAAAATTCTTCGTTCGAAATTTCGTTCACGGAATACGGGTTTCCCTGATCACAAGTTCCGGTATAATTAATTTGAATGCTGACTGTGGAGTCAACATAACACCGAATCACCGCATGCTCTAAAATCATTGCCCCTTTAATCAGTGGATAAAAGAATTCCTCACCGATGCGCTCAACGTAAGATCTATGTGTTAAATCTACTTGAGGAATACTTATGCTGTGGGTATAAAAGTGTTTCAAATAAACCGATCCATATAATACGGGAATGACGGAATCAACTACATAGGGATAGGACTGGTTTGTGCCTGAATAAAAATCCATGATTTCCATCGTATCCCCGACAGCGGCAGAATATACATAGAGCAGACCCCACTTTCCATGCGTGTTTA
>DNDT01000433.1 GCA_003487525.1 Flavobacteriales bacterium | reverse complement strand
CGGCGGGGCCTCGTTGGCGCCCAATCTGTGGTCGTTTCCGGCAGATGCAATGCTTGCCCGGATAAGATCGCTGTATTTATTGACCGCTGCAATTGAATTTACGAAGAAGGTAAGAAAACGCAGGTTCGTTTTTGGTGTATTGCCGGGGCTCAGGAGATTTACTCCTGTATTCGTACCGAGCGACCAGTTATTGTGCTTTCCGGAACCATTCAGCCCCGGGTAAGGTTTTTCATGCAGCAGAGCTTTGAAATTATGGTTGATTGCCACCTTTTCCAAAAGATCCATTAATAAAAGGTTATGGTCATTTGCCAAGTTTGCCTCTTCAAAAACCGGTGCGACTTCATACTGATTTGGCGCTACCTCATTGTGCCTGGTTTTAACGGGAATCCCTAGTTGAAGAGCCTGATTTTCAAAATCCCTCATAAATGCAGTCACCCTTTCCGGAATGGTTCCAAAATAATGGTCATCCAACTGCTGGCCCTTTGCCGGTGTATGCCCAAAAAGAGCCCTTCCGGTCATCATGATATCCGGCCTGGCATTGTACAGCGCGCTGTCAATAAGGAAATACTCCTGCTCCCAGCCGAGTGTGGCGCTGACCTTGGTAATGTTTTTGTCAAAATACTGGCATACTTCGGTTGCGGCAATATCAACCGCATTCAGTGCTTTTAACAATGGCATCTTGTTGTCAAGTGCATGGCCCGTGTATGAAATGAATATCGTCGGTATGCAAAGGGTTTTGCCAATAATGAAGGCCGGAGAAGATGGGTCCCAGGCTGTGTATCCCCTTGCTTCAAATGTGTTTCGAATTCCTCCACTCGGAAAGCTGGATGCATCGGGTTCCTGCTGAACCAAAAGACTGCCGTCAAATCGTTCGATGGCTCTTCCGCCTTCGATTGGTTCAAAAAAAGCATCGTGTTTTTCGGCGGTTGATCCGGTCAGTGGCTGAAACCAATGGGTATAATGCGTTACGCCCTTTGTCGCCGCCCAGTCTTTCATTCCGGAAGCAACGGCATTTGCAACCTTCCGTTCTATGCGCTCTCCTTTTATGATTGCCGCTTTTACGCTTTCATACGCATCTTTGCTCAGGTATTCTTGCATGGCAAAGTCATTGAAGACCATACTACCATAAAAATCCGAAATCTTGGATGAGGGTGGATCGATGTGGATCGCTTTGCGATGATTTACATCTTTTAATGCGGAAATCCTAAAAATTGCCATGACAAAATGTTTTTTTTATTATTTGCCGGCAAATGTAGATTGAATTTACGGGGTGCACCTTAAAAAAATGTAATTTTTTTCAACACACCCCCCTTATTTTTCAACCGAAGTTGATTATTTTTTAATTTTTGAAAACAAAATAAAGATAAGACAGGTAGAAAATCATGAGGAGAAAGCCCTCAATGCGGCTTATTCTTCTTCCGAAAAACATCATTGGAAAAATAATCACGGAACCAACCAACATCCATAAAAAATCCATACTGATAAACATAAAATCCACGTTGATCGGCTTAATCATCGCGGTGATTCCGAGGATGGACAGAATGTTAAAAATGTTCGAGCCTATGAGATTTCCTATTCCGATGTCAGCCTGTTTTCTGAACGCGGCAATTAATGACGTGATCAATTCGGGCAGACTAGTCCCGAATGCTACCAGTGTCAGTCCTATCACCCGCTCGGAAATGTTAAAATTACGTGCGATTTGGTCGGCACCCAAAACAAAAAGCTCAGCGCCATAAACAAGACCAATACATCCGAGAATAATAAGAAAAGCGTATTTAATAAATACGACGGGTGATGTTTTTAAATGTACATACCCCTGATCCCTGAGGTTTTTTTTCGTTTTTTTTCTTGACCTCATGATCAACCAGGTCCCGAAAAGGATTAGTGAACCGAATAGCATCAATCCTTCAACGCCACTTAAATCTCCATCTTCTATGTCACTAAAACTTCCATTAAAAATTGCAAGGTAAAACAAGAGGTATGTCAACATCATCATCGGCCAGTCAATGGCCAGGGAATCGCGGTTTACGCTTATCGGAAAGACCAATGCCGTCAATCCCAAAATGAAGGTAATGTTTGAAACGTTTGAACCAATAATGGCCCCAACGGTTATGTCTGGTTTATTCAGGAGTGCTGCTTTAATTGCCACCAGCAATTCGGGAGCGGATGTACCAAACGATACAATGGTCATTCCGATGACCAGAGTGGAAACATGAAGCTTTAAGGCAATACCCACTGCTCCCTTTACCAGAGCTTCACCACTGGCAATCAATATCAATAATCCTCCTAGTAACTGAACATATTCCATTAAGACGAGCGCTTCACTTCTGCTCTCCGGAATCAGGTTTTTTGTCCTTCAGTTCATCCTCAATGACCTTGGAACTTTTTTTAATCTCCTGCTGAATTTCCCCGGTAGCATCTTTAAATTCACGGATGCCTTTTCCCAATCCCCTCATTAATTCAGGGATTTTCTTTGAACCGAAAAACACAATAACCACCAAAACAATAATGAACAGTTCAGGTGCACCGATATTAAAGAATAAGAATAGAGCTGGCGTGAGCATTGCATTTACAATTTAAGACGAAAATACGACAAAGCTGTCAAGCCGATAAAATTATGCCTAATAATTATGTCTTTAATCCCCTTTTCTTGGTCAAATCAACCATGATCGGACTTGCCACAAATATGGAAGAATAAGTACCTACAGACACGCCGATAAGCAATGCAAATGCGAATCCCCGAATAACTTCACCTCCAAAAAGGAATATCATCAACAACACAAAGAAGGTTGAAAGAGATGTGTTTATCGTTCTGCTCAACGTGCTGTTCAGCGCGTTGTTAACCACATCCTGAACTTCTTGTTTTTTATGAAGGCGCAAGTATTCACGGATACGGTCAAACACAACCACGGTATCGTTTATCGAATAACCGACAACGGTAAGTATTGCTGCAATAAAGGCCTGGTCAATTTCCAGTGAGAATGGAAGAAATCCATACAACATCGAGAATATTCCAAGCACAATCAAGACGTCATGGAAGATTGCCACCACAGCTCCAAGACCATATTGCCATTTTCTGAATCGAACCAGGATGTATAAAAAGATTACGATCATCGAGAAGAGGATGGACCAAAAAGCCGCCGTCTTAATGTCGTCGGCAATGGTCGGCCCTACTTTTTGCGAACTCATTATTTCGTAAACCACATCACCACCCAGTGAATTCAGGCCCTGCTTCAAGGCATCCTCCACAATATTATCCGCATTCGGATCTTCACTGTCAATCATGAAGTCAGTGGTAATCTTCAATTGATTGGCCTCTCCAAAGGTTTTTACCTCCGGTTGAGACACAAATGGTTTCTGAAGTACTTTACGGACATCCGTTTCACTTACTACGTTTTCAAACCTGACCAGATAGGATCTTCCACCCTGAAAATCCACTCCATAGTTCAGGCCTCTGATAAAAAGCGAACTCAAGCCTATAATGATCACCATTCCGGAAATCACGTAATAAAGCCTTCTCCTGCGGATAAAATTGAAATTGACTTTGGTAAATGCACTTTCTGTCAGCCTGGTAGAGAATTTCAACTCTTTGTTGCTGTCCAGCATATACGTAAAAATGAGTCGGGTAATAAAGATGGCCGTGAACAGGGATGTGAGAATACCGATAACCAAGGTCTTGGCGAACCCTTCTACGGGACCTGTTCCAAATACCCACAAAATAATTCCCGTCAGTATGGTTGTTACGTTCGCGTCGATGATAGAGCTATACGCCATGTCGTAACCATCGGAAACAGCAAGCCGTATTCCTTTGCCTGCTCTGATTTCTTCCCGAATTCGCTCGTAAATAAGTACGTTGGCATCGACCGACATACCTATGGTAAGGACGATACCGGCAATTCCCGGAAGGGTCAGTGCAATGTTTGTGGACGCAAGAACACCCATCAAAAAGAAGAGGTTTGCCATCAATGCGACGTCCGAGGCAATCCCTGCCTTACTATAATAGAAAACCATATAGAACAGTACGATGAGAAGTGCAATGAAGAACGAAATCAGGCCGGAGTTAATGGCTTCCTGACCAAGTGAGGGTCCGACAATGGCTTCTTCCACAATTTGCGCAGGAGCGGGTAACTTACCGGCCTTTAAAATATTTGCGATTAATTGTGCTTCTTCAATTTCAAATTGTCCGCTGATTACAGAAATACCACCGGAGATTTCAGTCTGTACGGTTGGGTATGAATAAACGTAATCGTCAAGTACGATCGCGATGCTTTTTTCACGGTTTTCCCTCGTCAGGGATTTCCATTTTTTTGCCCCAAAGGCATTCATTTTCATGGTTATTTCCGGTTTACCGCCGAACTGACCAAAGCTTTGATAAGCGTCGACGATAACATCTCCTTCGAGTGGCGCTCTGCCATCTCTGTCATTCACCTTAATTGCGATAAGCTGAAGGTATTTGCCCTCGTCATCATACGGTTTAGCCGCCCAAAGGAATCGTACCTTAGATGGGAAAATCGACTTGATTTCAGGCATTTTAAGGTATTTATTGACCTTATCGGTATCCTTGATGGCTACGTATCCGACAACCGGTCCCTGACCTGCCCTGTACTGACCACTCTCATCCTGAAAAATCGCTGGACGAATTACGTTAAACAATGGATTTTCTTTGGCAAATTCTTCAGCGGACATTTTATCGGCCGCTCCGTCTTTAAGCCCGAGGCTGTCTTCCTTCGTTTCTTCCAATAGAGATGGCTCTTCCAGAAGTGATGTTTC
>DNDT01000267.1 GCA_003487525.1 Flavobacteriales bacterium | reverse complement strand
AATGCAGCCAACAAGTCTGCCTGCGCACCGACTGAGAAGGGCTTATCCTTTGTGGCTGCACCCAAATTGCACAAGTAAAGTAGAAAATAGAAAGAGACCAGAATCTTTGAATCGCCTGGTCTCTTTTAATAATGCAACCTGCAAAATGAACGAAGCTAATCTCTAGGTATAATGCAATATTGAACGATCAGGTAGTAGAAAGGCGAATCATGCCAACAGAGAATCTCATCTTCTGGCTCATCCTTGACCCGATCACCTTCGGGCTGGGTTCAATCGGGGGATATATTCTCTTTCGTCAGCTCGTGGAGCATGAACGCCTCNNCACCGAGATGAATGGCTTCCACTCATTAGAAAACACTGGTTCGCCATTTCCGCCTTGAGCATTGCAATTGCTTTTTTTATTTTTCGATTGCAATATGTCATTAACGGGAAATAGACGATAACCCCCTGAATATGAAGCGGTTCTGTATTGCGGTCTTTTTTCTGTTCACTACTGCCTGTACATCTAAAGAGCCCCCCAAAAGCAATTTGCCACTCTCTGCAAGCATTGTTTCAAGTCAGCAGTATACGGTGCAGCAAACCATAACCCTGCTGAACGAAGGGACTAAAGAGCCAGAAAAGCAAAATCTGTGGGTAGCTCTTATTCGGGATTTTCCACCTTACCAAAAAGTACTTTCAAGCAAGGTCTTCCCAACTAATTTCACTGAAATCACTGATGAATACGGCAACAAGTATGCAGAATTTGACCTGAGCAACCATCCACCCCAGACCGTATGGAGGATTGAAATCGAGTATCAGGTAACTGTAAACGAAATTGTTTATGAGCTTGGTAACTGCACAGGGGAACTTCCAGTATTTTTCACCCAACCTGAATTACATATCGAAGCTGCTAATCCGCAAATCGCCGACCTGGCAAAGCAATTATCAATACTAAAAAGCTCACCTTGTGAAAAAGTACGGGCTTTTTACAACTACGCCGGTGATGAATTATTCTACAGTTTTAATCAAAAGCCTTGGGGAGCACAAGCCACTTTTGGAAGTATGGGCGCGGACTGTACAGAATATCCTTCCTTGGTGATCGCTCTCAGCCGTGCACAGGGCATCCCGGCCCGATATTACGAAGGTCTGTTATATACTGCCGACAAGGAAGAAGAGATTGCACAAATCGAACACGCCTGGTTGGATGCATATTTTCCGGGAATTGGCTGGGTAGGAATGGACCCTACTATGGGACGCTGGCCCAGTTATCGAGAAAATTACTTCGCTCATTACACGCCCGACCACATTATTGTTACGACCGGAAGAAATCCATCCACCTTGCGAGGCGCAAGTTACTGGTCTCATCTATACTGGCCAGGCGACGTCACAAAAATTCGAGTTGCAAATTCCGAATGGCTTATAAACAAGAACCCAAAATAGCCGGGGTGATATTACATTGCCACCATGTTCATGAACACAGTAACTACTTTTGGGTCAAATTTCTTACCAGAGTTTTCCATTAAATATTTGATCACTTTTTCTTGAGGCCAGGCGTTTCGATAGGGTCTGTCTGACAGCAACGCATCCCAATTATCGACAACAGAAAACAACCTCGCTTCTAGTGGTATATTTTCTCCCTTCAGGCCTTCAGGGTAGCCGGAGCCATCCCAATTTTCATGATGGTATTGAGGAATGTTCATAGCCTGAACCATGAATGGAATCTGCTCGAGAATTTTTTTTGCATAGATGGTATGCTTTTCCATAATTTCCCGCTCGTTATCTGTTAGTGGTCCAGCCTTAAGCAATATCCGATCTGGTATTGCAAGTTTTCCGATATCATGTAAAAGGGCGCCTCGTTTTATCATTTCTAATTCAAAATCATTAAAACCAAAGGCAGTGGCTAAATTAAACATTTGCGTTTCAGCACGAAGTGAGTGTCCTTTTGTTTCCAGATCCCGATATTCCAGTGTTTGAGCCCATCCCTGCAGAGTTTTGTCATAAGACTCATTAAGTCTGTTTAGAGTTTGCTCCCAGACCGTATATACAGCCAAGACAATAAAAGTAATCAGGAGATACAAAAGATTTATCGTAATCGCAATCTCTATTGAGTGACTCAAGTTATGTATTAGAAAGTTTCCCCACCCTATCTTAGATAATATAAAAACAAGAGAAACAGACGAGATCGACAATCCTGTTGCAACCCAGGCTGATTTTTTTCCGAACAAGTATGCAGTAATGAGGATGAACGCTGGAAATGCAAGAATGCCGGGATCGTGCAGACCCAAGCCGTCAATCAGATTATAGGTCATCAACGTATACAACAATACCAATAATAACAACCCAGCTAACCTGAAGTACCCTTTTTTGTTCAAAACCATGATACCGAAGAAAATCAATATTCCCAAACCCATGATCATTGACAATAGATTCGCTCCAGCATATTTATTTAGAATCGCCAGCATTCCAAGTCCAACAATGATAATCAACAAAGAATAATGCATAAATACTGCTCTTTGAGATCTTTCATAATTCTGATGAACGGGAGGGGAAATAAGTTTTTGTAGGAAAGACAGTTTATCCATTTTATTTATTTCTCCTGTAACCGAATGGTGTTTATCCATAGAGCTACGCGATTTTAAAAAATAAATTTCCCTACCAAGTAGCAGGGAAATTTACTCCACAAATTATTATTTTATAACACCGACTTCAATTTTTCCATCCCTAACTTTGACTGGATACGCTGGGATATCCACAACCGCAGGCATCGAAACAGCCTTGCCGGTACGCAAATCAAACTCCGCACCATGACGAGGGCAAACGACATTGTAGTCTTCCAGATCACCGTCTCCCAACGGGCCATCGTCATGGGTGCATACATCACCGATGGCAAAGAGTTGTCCAGCGATATTGAAGATTACCAGTGGTAAATCACCAATATCCACGAATAGACGCTCCCCAACAGGGAGGTCTTCCACAGAAGCGATCTCAAAATATTCAACTTTCTTTTCGTCGATT
>DNDT01000492.1 GCA_003487525.1 Flavobacteriales bacterium | reverse complement strand
ACGAACTGCAATATCTGGCTGATTCATTTAATTCCATGTCATCAGCATTGAAGAAACGAGACGAGCAGATTAAAGATTTTGCGACGAAAAAGATCATGGAAGCCGAAAGATTAGCGCTTATCGGGCAGCTATCTGCCAATGTTGCGCATGAGTTGAACAATCCCCTACAGGGAGTTGTCACCTTTTCTCATTTATTACTTGAAGAACATCCGTGTGATGATCCTTTTTACACAGATGCAGTCGAAAAAATCGTAGGGCAAGCCAACCGCTGCCGGGATATTATTCGCGGCCTGCTGGATTTTTCTCGTCAAAGGAAACCGGATAAGACAATTTGCAATCTAAACACAGTTCTTGAAAATTGTGTCTCACTCCTGGAAAAGCAGGTCTTGTTCCACAATATTGATATTGTCAAAAATTTACAGATAGATCTTCCCATGACAGTAGCTGATCCATCACAGATCGAGCGTGTTTTTATCAACCTGATCGTAAATGCGGCCGAAGCGATGGATGGCAATGGAAGACTCACCCTGACAACATTTTTCAATGCAAAGGACAAAACGATTGAGATCGATATTAAAGATACAGGCTCAGGGATACGCGAAGAAGATATGGATAAAATTTTCGATCCATTCTTCACCACCAAAGAAGTCGGGCATGGAACCGGTTTGGGGCTGGCTATCAGCTATGGAATAGTGAAAGGTCACAGAGGCAATCTCCTAGTAAAAAGCGTAGAAAAACAAGGCACGACTTTCACTATCGTGCTTCCCGTAGTGTCTAGTGAAGAAGGTAACGGTAATGGACACAATCCCTAAAATACTAATCATTGATGATGAAGAGATCGTGCTGGATTCCTGCACTCATATCCTGGCGAAAAGTGACTACAAGGTAGTTACTGCGCGAAATGGGGAAGATGGAATAGCACTCTTAGAACAGACGAAACCTGATCTTGTGTTTGTTGACCTGAAAATGCCAGGTATCTCCGGTATGGAGGTTCTTGGAAAAATTCAGGCGCACGATGCAACTATTGTACCCATTGTCATAACTGGGTTCGCAACGGTTAGCTCCGCCGTGGAAGCAATGAAAAAAGGCGCATATGATTTCCTTCCAAAACCTTTTACACCAGATGAAATGCGACTTATCGCTCGCAGAGCAATTGATAAAAGAAAACTTGTCTTAGAAACCATCGCCCTACGGAGAGAAAAAGAAATGCTACGGGAACAATTTGCAGCGATTGTTTCTCATGAAATTAAATCCCCCCTGGGAGCCGTGCAGCAAAGTCTTTTTGCTCTCGACAGCGACCTGTCTGACATTATATCTGACGAACAAAAAAACAAGCTTAAGCGCCTGCAATCCCGTATTTCAGACCTAATCAAGCTGGTAAACACATGGCTACGCGCTATTTCTGTGGATATTTCAAGTATTCGTGAAGGCTTTTCAACCCTCCTGATTTCCAACGTCATTATGAAAGCAATTGAAAATGTAGAGCCGCACTCGGTGCGAAAAGATATCCAAATTGAAACCACAGTAAAAGAGCCTATTAGTGCGATCATCGGGAATGAGGTTACCCTGGTTGAAGCACTTGTGAACATCATTGGCAATGCAGTGAAATACACGTATATGGGTGGAAATATTTCTGTTTGCGCGGAGGAGAGAGATAACAAAGTTCTGGTTGAAATTAAAGACAATGGAGTAGGAATTCCCCCGGACGATCTCCCCCATATCTTTGAAGATTTTTATATTGGAAAGATCAAACCCGAAGGGGAAAGGAGAAGCGGTGTTGGATTAGCCATCACAAAACGGATTATCGAAGCCCACGATGGATCGATCGCTGTTGAAAGCGAACCAGGCAAAGGAAGCACGTTCACAATCCACATACCAGTCCTGAAACAAATAGACAAAACTTAGAGAAGAGAAAGTTATCGAACCTAAGGAGGTTCTTATGGCAAACACCAAATTATTGATCATTGATGATGACCCAGACTATGTTGATGGAATCAAGTCAATTCTCGAAAAGGCAAAATACCAGGTTGATGCAGCATACAACCCAAAAGATGGTATTGAAGCTTTGAAATCTGGGAATTACGATCTTCTTTTGCTGGATATCATGATGGGGCGAGGCGCTGAAGGGGTCATGGTAGCCCGGAAGATCAATAAAGATCCAAAACTTAGGGAAATGCCTGTCCTGATCATCACAGGTATTCGGGAGCAAATGGCATTCCTTTTCCCTGGACAGCCCGCGCACCCACGCCTGCTTCCCACGGATGAATTGCTTGAAAAGCCGGTCGATCCCGACCTTCTGTTAGAAAAAGTCGATTCGCTATTGAAAGAAGCAGCCGGGAAAAAAGAGGAAGGAGCGTAATCTACAACCCATGGCAACCAAACCAACATTCCGCCAGGAGATTTCTAATCTCCTGTATGCATCACATGGCGATCCATTCTCCAACTGCATCCAATGCGGTACCTGCTCCGGAACATGCCCAGTGGCAGAATTCATGGATGAGCCCCCTAGGCGACTGATCGGAATGATCAATGCAAACATGAAGGAAGAAGTGCTGGATTGCAACACTTACTGGTTTTGTGCCTCCTGCTATCACTGTACTGTTCGATGCCCATCAAACATCGATATCGCCAGCGTTATGTACGCTGTCAAGCGGTACTCTATCTGGCACAAAACCTATTCAGATGAACTGGTTGGTCCGGTATTCTCTGAAACCTTTATGAAGACCGTGGCACATAACGGTAAATCTTACGAGCCGATTCTGGCAACTACTTATCTTTTCGGATTTGGGGCAAAGGAATTTTTCCAGGAAGTCCAGGGGGCAACCAGGATGATGCTCAAAGGACGTATTCCCGTGTTACCGTCCAAAATCAAACACCTGAAGAATTTTCAGAAAATGATCAAACGCATCGTTCCAATTGGAGAGGAGACCTGAGATGAAGAAATTTGCCTACTTCCCAGGCTGCTCACTTGAAAAGATGGCGTTCAGCTACCACAAATCTGCATTGGAAACGACCAGAATCCTTGGGATAGAGCTCGAAGAAATAGAAGATTGGAACTGCTGTGGTGCAACCACTTACTTCCATCTGGACGAGATTCTGGCAAACACGCTAGTCGCGCGCAACCTGGCCATGGCGGAAAAACAGAACCTTGATTTTGTCGCGCCATGCAGTGCCTGCTACAAGAATGCCTATTTCACGAATGCCTACATTAAAGAAGATCCCGAACTGGCTGAACACATTAACTACGCACTTGAGGCAGATAATCTTCACCTTTCCGGCAATCTCAAAGTACATCATTTGATCGAAATTTTCATGAACGAGATAAGTGTTGAA
>DNDT01000005.1 GCA_003487525.1 Flavobacteriales bacterium | reverse complement strand
GTGCTGGTGATGCCAAAGTAGAATATGGCAATCCTATTATCGAGGTCAAAGTAGATAAAAAAGGTAAAAAGATCCATGTTATTGATCAAGGCTTGGGAATGACTGCCGAAGAAGTGGAAAAGTACATCAATGAAATTGCATTTTCAGGAGCAGAAGAATTTTTGGAAAAATACAAAGATGCAGGTAAGGATGCAGGTATCATTGGTCATTTTGGTCTAGGATTCTACTCTTCATTTATGGTGGCCAAAAAGGTAGAAATCATTACAAAATCATACAAGGATGAACCAGCGGCCCATTGGACCTGTGACGGAAGCCCTCAGTTTACGCTAGAACCTTCGGATAGAACCCAGAGAGGAACTGAAATTGTTCTTCACATCGCCGACGACTCTAAAGAATTTTTAGAAGATTCGAGAATCAATGATTTATTGAGGAAGTACAACAAATTCATGCCAATTCCAATCAAATTTGGAACAAAAGAGGAAACTTTGCCACTTCCTGAGGATGCAAAAAAAGATGCAAAACCAGAAAAAATTACAGTTGATAATATCATCAATAATCCAACCCCGGCTTGGACTAAACAGCCGTCAGATTTAAAAGATGAAGATTACAATAATTTTTACAGAGAACTCTATCCAATGCAGTTTGAAGAGCCTCTGTTCCACATCCACCTTAATGTTGATTATCCATTCAATTTAACTGGAATACTGTACTTCCCAAAGTTGACCAACGATCTTAACATACAAAGGGACAAAATTCAGCTATATCAAAACCAAGTGTTTGTAACCGATAATGTGGAAGGTATTGTACCTGAATTCTTGACACTGTTGAGAGGTGTAATCGACTCACCAGATATCCCTTTAAATGTTTCGCGATCTTATCTTCAGGCAGACGGTGCGGTGAAAAAAATATCTTCTTACATTACTCGTAAGGTGGCCGATAAACTTAAATCCTTGTTCAATGAAAATCGTGAAGATTTCGAAAAGAAATGGGACGATATCAAAATTGTCATTGAGTACGGAATGCTTTCGGAGGAAAAATTTTTTGAAAAAGCCGATGCCTTTGCACTCTATCCAACGGTTGACGGCACCTATTATACTTATGAAGAGCTGTATAATAAAATCAAAGCCAATCAAACCGACAAAGATGATAAATTGGTGATTTTATATGCCTCAGATAAAGAAGCACAGCACGGCTATATTGATGCTGCTAAAGCCAAAGATTATGAGGTTTTATTGTTGGACTCACCAATAGTAAGTCATCTCATGCAGAAATTGGAAACAACCAAAGAGAAAATCTCTTTTGCACGTGTTGACGCCGACCATATTGACAACCTGATTAAAAAAGAGGATACCAAAATTTCCAAACTGAGCGATGAGCAAAAAACAGAACTGGAAACCTTGTTGAAAGAGGTCATTCCTTCTGAAAAATTCATGGTACAACTTGAACCAATGGATAGTGATGCAGCACCTTTTATTATCACGCAACCTGAGTTTATGCGCCGAATGAAAGAAATGCAGCAAACTGGAGGTGGCGGTATGTTTGGTATGGGCAATTTCCCTGAAATGTACAACCTTGTTGTTAACACCAATTCAGATTTGGTTGGTGATATTGTCGGTACGAAAACCAGAAAGAAACAGGAACGATTGATCAATCAAAGCTTGGATTTGGCCAGACTTTCACAGGGCCTATTGAAAGGAGAAGAATTGACCAAATTCATCAAACGTAGTTACGAAATGATCAAGTAGCAGTGTCTTTTCTGCTGGTGCAGAAAATCTATATAAATTAAAAGACCGCTTTTCAAAAAAAGCGGTCTTTGTTTTATTATTACCAAAACATTTTGGCTATTTTAATTTATAACCATCAGAAAGTGTGCGTAAAAATGCAACAATGGCATTCTCTTCTGCATCTGAAAGCCCTAAATTTCCAAGCTCTTCTGTATTCACATTATCGGCAACTTCGGGCATGGGCCAATTCTCTACATCCCGTGTGTTGTAAAAATGTACAATGTCTTTCAAGGATGTGAAATACCCATTATGCCCATATGCTTTTGTATCACCATTCCCTGGTTTTTTGTCGATATTGCGCAACGTTGGCACCTTATGTTTTCCCATGTTTTCGCCGGCCCTTGCACTCCATAATGGGTTTGGATGACTTGCTAAAAATCCTCCTAAGCCCGGATCAATCCAGTTTTGACCCTCAGGATTGATAGGACTTCCATCATTCAAATAGATGCCGTCCATATCATAAAATGGATTGTTGGGGTTTTTGGGTATACCTAGGTTGTCAAATGAAAAATCTGTAAACAATGCAGGTTCTCCACTTGGAGCCTGTTCACTTGCATGGCACAAAAAGCATTTACCCTTGTTTTCATCATTGAACAATTGCATTCCCCAAGCTTCCTCATCTGACAATTCAACCATTCCAGCGACAAAATAATCAAATTTAGAGCTAAATGAATTGACTTCAGCAGAGGCTTCATATGCTGCAATTGATAATCCTACTCGATGATAGCTTTCCATCATTTTCGCAGGAGTGGAATAGTCAATTGATTCACCCCAAACTTCTGTCCAAAGTTTTGCATATTTAGAATTTTCTATGGCCTTCAAAACGTCCATGCTACTCATGTTGTTTTGTTCAACAAGGTTCAAAAATGGTCCTAGAGCCTGGTCGGCTGCAGGATTTCCCAACAGCTCTCCGGTTGCCCGACCATCTGTAAAATTACCTCCAATAAATAGTTCTTCTACATCATCATAATGAAAAATTGGGCTAAACGTAGCGTAGGCTGCACTTGGTGGTTTTCGGTTGCCAAACCTGTGTGGGTCGGCGCCACGATAGACACCTGCGTTGTTAATGTTAATACCCGCAATTGGACCAGAAAATCCGAACGAAGGTCCATGGCAACTAGCGCAGGACATCCACTGAGGGCTTGAAATCCTATCGAAGAAAATGTTCCTTCCTAAAGTTTCCATAGGTGTGAGACTTATGTCTCCAATTTTTTCAATGTTAGCTTTAAGATTGGCGTTTTCAATGTTGGTGTATTCGATGTCTTTGGAGCATGAATAAAATAAATATCCTGTGCTTGCAAATAATAAGCAAAGGAATCTAAAACTAAAGTTTTGCATGACTTAATGGATTAGTTAATACATAGTTAGAAAAAAGAAAATGGATTCTTTACGAGACTAATTTAACTAC
>DNDT01000383.1 GCA_003487525.1 Flavobacteriales bacterium | reverse complement strand
GGACACCAAGCCGTCAAAGGCGCTGATATCATCAATAAAAGGCAGAATGAGGGGTACTATTATCAGTTTTTTTGAAGCACCGATCAACAATCGGGCGCTTCCCTGGTAGATCATGTTCAACGAAACCGAGGACCTGTGATGATTCTGCCAGTAGACAAAATTATTGTACCGGTCAATGGGTCCGCTCAGATAGGTGGGAAAGAAAAATATGTAATTCAAGAAAGGAATTAAACCGAGATTTTGAATCTTGTTTCTGTAGGCGTCTACCAAAAAATGCAATAACCTGAAAAGGATATATGAAAGACCGATACGACCCACCAGATTTATCTGTGACACTGTATTTTGGAATCCAATGGTTCCAATGATATCCGACAGCCATGTGTAGTTTCTGACACAAAACAGCATTATCAGACCAGTCAGGCTCACGGTTAGCAGTTTTTTCTTTTTTTCCCCCGGAAATTCANNAGGTGCCATACTTGAAAAAATTAATTCAGCCGGATTCAGAATTGTTGCACTTAAATATCTCAAACTAAGTGTTGAAGAAGCAAGTGCATTTTATGCCATTCACCGCGAAAGACCTTTTTACAATGACCTTGTAGAATACATGACGTCAGGCCCCATTGTTGCTGCCATGTTGGAAAAAGAAAATGCAGTGGAAGATTTCAGAACCTTGATTGGTGCGACGAATCCTGCAGAAGCTGCCGAAGGAACCATTCGCAAGCTCTACGCCGAATCGATTGCTGCAAACGCAGTGCATGGTTCCGACAGCAATGAAAATGCAATCATTGAGACAGATTTCTTCTTTTCAAAACTCGAAAGACACTAGTAGCAACGTACTTCCCGTCTCATTTTATTTACGGGAAGATGTCGTTCAGGTCGCCAGGGATCTACTTGGAAAAGTACTTGTCAGTGTTTCCGGAAATACGTTAACAGCAGGCATTATTTGCGAAACCGAGGCATATGCAGGCGCTGAAGATCGCGCCTCTCATGCCTATTCAAATAAAAGAACAGCTCGTACGGAGGTAATGTTTCGGGAAGGTGGCATAAGCTATGTCTACCTGTGCTACGGAATTCATTGCCTGTTCAATGTTGTCAGCGGCCCAATGGATGTGCCACATGCCGTTTTAATCAGGAATGTTGTTCCGGTCGAAGGCATTTCGGCAATAGAAAAGAGAAGGAAGATAAAGCGTGATCAGGAGCTGACCACAGGTCCGGGCACGCTCTGTCAGGCTTTAAATATTACCCTGAAGCAAAACGGTGTTTCATTACAGGGACCTCAGTTATATATTGAAGATCGCGGGATCACGGTTCGGGACAAAAAGATCAAAAGTACGCCGAGAATCGGGGTAGCGTATGCAAAAGAAGACGCCTTGCTACCCTATCGATTTCTATATGAATTTTAAGCAGGATCGGCCTCTTCAATTATCTTTAGACATTTTTAAATGGAGATTTCCTCGTATAAGAATGTATGGCGCGTAGCCTATCCAATCATCGCCGGCAGTATTGCTCAGAATCTGATCAACATTGTTGACACGGCGTTTCTCGGAAGATTGGGACCGGTTCAATTGGGGGCGGCCGGGAATGCCATGATATTCTACTTCGTATTTATCGTTATCGGAATCGGATTCTCGATTGGAGGTGAGATCATTGTCGGGAGAAGAAATGGAGAAGGGAATTTCAAGGCAATTGGGCCCGTGATAGATCACTGTTTTTACACTCTGATACCGTTATCAGTAGTACTCTTTTTTGTCATTCGAATGTTTGCCGGTGATATCCTGCAACTGGTAACAGCGGACAGCGCCTTGGTTGATTATGGATCAATATATATCCACTACCGTGCATTTGGAATATTCTTTGCTTTTGCAAACATGGGGTTCAGGACGTTTTATATCGGCGTCACAAAGACATCCATCTTAATCTGGTCAACATCGCTGATGGCAGTGGTAAACATCATTTTTGACTACCTACTGATCTTCGGAAAATTTGGATTTCCCGAATTGGGAGTTGAGGGAGCGGCAATTGCATCGGTTTTGGCTGAAGTTTCAGCTTTGATCTATTTTCTTGCTCATACCCTTCTCAAAACAGACATTAAAAAATATTCGCTGTTGGCTTTTGACGCTTTTAAAAGAGAGCATCTCATGAATCTGTTGAAAGTGAGTTCTCCAATTATGTTCCAGCATTTTATCGCTATTTCGAGTTGGTTGTTTTTCTTTTTGATAATTGAAAAAATGGGGTCCAATGAACTTGCCATCTCTCATATTATCAGAAGTATTTACATGGTTTTAATGATACCGCTGTTTGGATTCAGCGCTGCTACCAGTACACTTGTGAGTAATCTTATCGGTATGAACAGACAAAATGAAGTTCTCGGGTTCACATGGAAAGTAGTGAAACTGACCATATTGGCAACGGCAATCGTAATGCCGGCTAATATTCTTTTTCCGGAAGCTATGTTGTCGTTTTTCACATCTGACACAGACATTATCCGGAACAGCATCCCTGTCTTATATGTCATTACCGGATCAATGTTCATCTTCTCGTTTTCGTACATTCTGTTCAGTGCCGTTTCCGGAACAGGAAACACTCAGGTGTCATTGATGATAGAGCTTACCACCCTTGTCATATATATTGCGTCGGCCTATTTGATTGCGGTGAAATTGAAAGCTTCATTGCCGGTGGTCTGGTGCAGTGAATTCATCTATTTTGGATTTATGGGACTGCTTGCATTTTTATACCTTCGTTTTGGTAATTGGCAGAGTCGGGTTATATGATTGACAAAAAACTTAGAATCGTTTTTTCGGGTACACCGGTCTTTGCAAGTGTCTGCCTGGAAAGACTGATTTCCGATGGTTTTCATGTGGTCGCCGTAATCACTGCCCCGGACCGCAAAAAAGGCAGGGGCCAAAGTCTGGTCGCTTCATCGGTAAAAGAAACTGCCTTAAAACACGGCATTCAGGTATTTCAGCCCACGAATCTCAAGGATCCGATTTTCAATGCCGAACTCAAGGCTGTTGGTGCTGACATCGGTGTTGTAGTCGCTTTTAGAATGCTTCCCGAAAGTGTGTGGAACATGCCGGTCCTGGGCACGGTAAATCTTCATGCCTCCCTCCTCCCGGATTATCGCGGAGCAGCTCCCATCAACTGGGTGTTAATCAATGGTGAAAAGAAAACCGGTGTAAGTACTTTTTTTCTCAAACACGAAATTGACACCGGAGACATTATAAAGCAAAAAGAAATTCCCATAGACAATGAAATAACTGCTGGTCAGCTGCACGACCTGCTTGCCTCAGAAGGCGCCGGATTGCTTTCCGAGACAATTCGGGATGTGCAAAATGACGGGTATCAGAAAATCCCGCAAAAACAATTGATTTCAGATCACCAGGCCTTGCACAAGGCTCCAAAAATTTTTAAAGAAGACGGAAAAATTGACTGGAACGACCATGCCCAAAACATTTATAATAAAATAAGAGGTCTTTGTCCTTACCCGGCAGCGTGGACAGAATTTGCGAAAAACGGAAAGGTTTCGAGCGTCAAGATCTTTAAAACAAGTTTGAGTGATGAATCCTCAAAAGGAAAAGAAGCACACATCGAAATAACGGATAAAAATGAACTGAAGATCGGAACATCAGATTTCTATCTTAATATTCATGAATTGCAACTGGAGGGGAAACAAAAAACAGATGCCGCTTCATTTTTGAGGGGCAATGACCTGACTACAACAACCATTAAAACATAGACTCATGAAAAAAATCATTGCCTTATCCGTATTGCTCCTTTCAATGGTGGTATATATAAAAAGTCAGAATGTAGTGACACCTTCACAGCATTTGCCGAAAAAGGACTTCGAAAATATCTGGTCTGAAAAAATTTACAGCGACTCACTGGTAAGCAGTGTGTTTATTTGGGTAAAACGTGCGGTAGCCCTCCACAAACATGTGCAACACAGTGAACATGTTTACATACTTGAAGGATCTGCAGACATGAAAATAGGTGAAGATAACTACAGTGTCGTTCCGGGTGATCTTGTTCTTATACCCGTAAACACGGTTCATTCTTTGACTGTTACATCACATGAACCATTAAAAGCAATTTCAATTCAGGCACCCGAATTTTTGGGAAAAGACAGGGAATACATCAAAGAGTCGCCCTAAAACCCTTAATTGACGGGACTTTCGGGGCGTAGTTATTAACAAATGGCTGTATTTATCAACAAAATGAAGAATTAAATCGTGAAAGGCTTGTGTCCGTAGAGAATTCCTATAAATTTGGATGTATATTAAAAAAATAGTTTAACCAATAAATTCNNAGGTCTTGCTTTTTCGTAGAATTAGCGTATATTTGCGGCATATATTAACCATTTTAAAAATGAAGTAAAATGAACAAAGCAGAATTAATTGAAGCTATGGCTTCAGGAGCTAGTATCTCTAAAGCTGATGCAAAACGTGCATTGGATTCTTTTATCAGCACTACGTCAAAAGCATTGAAAAAAGGTGACCGCGTAGCATTAGTTGGATTTGGTTCTTTCTCAGTTTCTAAAAGGGCTGCAAGGAAAGGTAGAAACCCACAGACAGGTAAAGAAATTCAAATTAAAGCTAAAAACGTTGTAAGATTTAAAGCAGGAAGCGAACTTTCAGGTAAAGTTTAATTCGGCTTGTTAGCTATTAAAACCCTCTTCGGAGGGTTTTTTTTTGCCCTAATGGGGCAATATCTATATTTGCGTGATTAAAATCTAAATACAAAATGGGAAAAGGAGATAAAAAAACGAGAAAAGGAAAGCGATTTGCAGGATCATATGGAATAACCAGGCCTCGCAAAAAAGATAGCCCGGTAATAGTTAAAAAGAAAACTACCAAGAAGAAGGAAGCTTCTACAGAAACAGAAGAAG
>DNDT01000398.1 GCA_003487525.1 Flavobacteriales bacterium | reverse complement strand
CAGTATATCTGTGAGAACGGAGAGTTGCATGCTTCTTCCGCCCTGGCAATAGGCCAGGTTAACCACATTTTTATCGTCCATCAAACTGTCGAGGTACGCATCATTCACACCACATCCGGTGTGGGATGTGCCGATAAAAGCAATGTCAATTGGTTTGGGATTCTTGTAAATGCGATCGTAAATCCAGGTGATGGCGCAACCGTCGTTTTTAGTGTAATAATAGGCGTAGTATCTGGGCAGGTCAACCAGGTAAAAAGACATGACACCCAACAGGCAGGGAATTAAAAAGAGTAACATTCTGGTTGCGAATACCCTCATCAGAATTGGAAATAAACAAAATTTTCCGGCCTTGAAAATGCACCGAATAAAATGATCCAGGCCGTTATTAAAAAATATGACGTCCAGCGAAATACCGTTGGTCGCCCCTTTAAATAGTCTGCAAAATCGCGCTCATTCAACAATAAATCAACCACAAAGAGAAATCCCACCGACAGAAAGAGAACGGACATCTGTCTGGCGGATGTAAAGATATCAAGAGCGGATCCAAGGGATTGAATCGGGTTGTAAAGGTCTGAGATGGTTCCGTAGAATGCCTTATCCAACAGTACAAACAAATCACTCGAATTATTGGCCCTGAAGAAAATAAGAGTAAAAGTAAAAAGCATAAAAACTGCCACCACGTCGTACACATGTTTGAACCAGTTTTCCTGACTCAGTCCGATCCCTGACAACATTCGATTTCCGATCGATTGCGTAAAACGGGCATAAATAATAAACACGGCACACAGGGCACCCCAAAAAATATACGTCCAGCTTGCCCCGTGCCAGAAACCTGAAATGGTGAATACAATCAATATGTTTGCGCTCCACATGGTGTCCGACACCCGACTGCCCCCCAAAGGAATGTATACATAGTCCCTGAACCAGGTGTTCAGCGATATATGCCACCTGTTCCAGAATTCGGCAAAGGTTCGTGAAAAATAAGGTGTTTTAAAATTCGTCATCAGGTCAAAACCCAGCAGTCGGCCACATCCAATCGCGATGTCCGAGTACCCCGAGAAATCCGTGTAGACCTGAAGCGAAAACAAGATGGAAGCCATCCAGATTTGCGTACCTCCGAAAAGATCCGGACTGGCGTAAACAGAATCAACCACGGGAGCCAGGTTATCAGATATCACCACTTTTTTAAAGAAGCCCCACAGCATTATTCTCAGTCCGCTGATGGCGAAATCAGCATTGAATGTTCTGGTTTTTTGAAATTGAGGCAATAGGTGAGATGCTCGCTCAATGGGTCCTGCAACGAGTTGAGGAAAAAATGAAACGAAGGCGAAGAAGGGCACGAAATCGTGGGTGGCTTTGATTCTGCCACGGTAAATATCGATGGAATAACTAAGTGTTTGAAACGTGTAAAAACTGATCCCTACCGGAAGAATGATGCTCAAGGCCGGTTTGCTCAGGTTATAACCAAAAAAGGAAAAGCTGTCTATGAACGAGTCGACGAAAAAATTGTAGTATTTGAAAAAACCCAGCATTCCCAGGTTTACGATTAGACTGACCGAAAACCACAAGCGTTTTGTTTTTAACGAATTGGCTTTTTCGATGTACGGGCCAACGATATAATCGGCAAGGGAACTGATAAAAATGAGGATCAGAAAACGCCAGTCCCACCAGCCATAGAAAAAATAACTGGCGACGAGAACGAACATGTTTTGCCAGTGCAGGCTTTTAGCCAGCAGTTTCCAGTAGGTAAAAAATACCAGTGGAAGAAAAATAAGAAAGGCTATTGAGTTGAAAAGCATGTCTATTTTATCCTGGGGCTAAAACGGTGCAAAGTAAAAAAAACAAGGATAATGATTGAAAATGTCGGAAGAAGGAAATGTAACGCGGACACCCTTATTGAAATCAGATCAAGGTGTCAATGGTATTTCAAAACACCGGCTTCAATGCGCAATTTCAGCTTGTTTTCTTCTGGAGGAACAGGGCATGAATACCGTTCGTTGTATGCGCAGTAAGGATTGTAAGATCGATTAAAATCAAGGATCAGCAGATTCCCCTTGGGTATTTTAATATCCATGTATCTGCCGCCTCCGTATGATTCTATCCCATTGGTAAAGTCCGTAAACGGAACAAACAGACTGCTGTCGTAATCGGGTTTTTGGGAAAATGCAAGGTTTTGATATGCGTGAAGCACATAGGTGCTGTCTCCAAGTTTAAATGTAAGTTCCGCATAATCCCTGTATTCCGGCAATCTCTCGGTAGTGGTTTTCATTTCAAATACCCTTCCGTTTTTCAGGTGTTTATACGTGGCCGGGACGATGTAACCGGGATCTATCTCAAAGTATTCCAGACCGTTGAAATTGGGAATGGAATCGAGGATCAGCGGGCTTTTCTCTTCGTTCTTGAATTTTAAATCCTGTTCGGCTCTGTACACCTGGGTTTGCGCAATGTGGTACGTATATTCCGTATCACTGAAAACTGATTTTTGACTGCGAACATGTCCGGAATAAAGACTTATTAAAATAAGTATTAACGGTACATAAAACAGGTTCATGTTGCAAAGATACTGAATCGATATTCTCTTTTCACCAATCTTTGAATTTGACTATTTTTGTCCACCTACCAAAAAAGCATGAAAGTTTCGTATAAATGGCTTCAAGACTACCTTCCGATCAAGATTGATTTCAGTGAATTGCCTGAAATTCTGACCAATACAGGACTGGAGGTCGCAGCCGTGGAAAAAGTTGAAACGATTCCGGGTGGCCTGGAAGGCCTGGTTGTGGGTGAAATTCTGGATGTCAAAAAGCATCCGGATGCAGACCGGCTAACGGTGTGTCAGGTATTGTCTGACATCGGGGAGGAACGGTCCATCGTTTGCGGCGCACCAAACGTGGCTGTCGGACAAAAAGTGGTCCTTGCCCTGCCGGGAACTACCTTATACCCGGTCAAGGGTGATCCATTCGTCATCAATAAAGGAAAGATCAGGGGAGAAGTTTCGGAAGGAATGATTTGCGCGGAAGATGAAATTGGAATCGGTGAAAGCCATGAAGGGATCATCGTGTTGAACAAAACGGCCAGGGTCGGTATGAGTGTGCGCGATTATTATGAGGTCGAAGATGATTATTCGATAGAAATTGACCTTACACCGAATCGCACGGACGCCATCTCTCATTTTGGTGTAGCCAGAGACTATCTGGCCGTGAAAAATTTATATTCAGGCGAGCGAAACAATCTGAAGATTCCGGATCTGTCCTCGTTTAAAAAAGACAATGCGAACCTCGCGATTGACGTAATTGTTGAAGATCAGGAAGCGTGCCCCAGATACAGCGGACTTACCATGACCGGAATCAACATTGAGCCATCTCCCGATTGGCTAAAACAGCGCCTGCTCACAATTGGCCTGAATCCGATCAATAATGTG
>DNDT01000113.1 GCA_003487525.1 Flavobacteriales bacterium | reverse complement strand
TGGTCTGACTCAATTACCAAAGGTTTTCGGCGTTGCCGGCGGAGGTGATGGAATCATTGGCAGGCTTGAAACCCTGATCCGGCAAATGAGCGATACGAATTTTTATGTGTTGATTTTCGCCCTGGTTGTGCTTACTGTCCTGCTTATGGGTGGGAAACTCTTTCCCGGTAAACCGGTTGCCATGGGAGTCGTAATATTTTCGGTTCTTATCATTTCCTATACCGAGATGGGCTCATTTGGCTTTAAAATAGTTGGCGAAATCCCAAAGGGATTACCGGAACTTCATCCACCCTCAATAAGTTTCACGGATATCGGCAATCTGATCCCTCTGGCCTTTGCCTGCTTTTTGCTTATGTACATTGAAAGTGTTTCCGCGGCCAAGACAATGGCCCAAATCCATGATTATGACATCGATGCAAGACAGGAACTTCTCGCATTGGGGATTTCCAATATGGCAATATCAATGTTCCAGGGCTATCCAACCAGTGGCGGTTTATCACAGTCGGCAGTAAACGAGCAATCGGGCGCAAAAACCTCAATGTCCCTAATCATCGCTTCGGGCTTTATTGCATTGTGTCTTATGTTCCTGACCGGATTGTTGTACAACTTGCCCACGGTCGTTCTGGCAGTAATTGTTCTTGTTGCAATCAAGGGATTGGTTGACATCAAAGAGATGAAGCGATTATTGCAGGTGAATCGTTTTGATTTTATTATTTCAATTACGGCCCTAATAAGTGTAATAGTATTTGGAATACTGGAAGGCGTTCTTATTGCGGCATTGTTTTCACTGGTGCTGATTATCCGAAACGTTTCCAACCCGCATGTAGCATTTCTTGGCAGGATTCCGGGCACAAACAGATACAGTGATCTCAGCAGGCACCCGGACAATGAACTCATACCCGGTATGCTATTGTTCAGGGTCGAATCCCAGTTGGTTTACTTCAATGTACCATTTATATACAACAAAGTGTGGGCCAAGGTGAAGGAACAGAAATCGACACTTAAAATGGTCATTTTTGATTTAAGTACTTCACCAAATGTCGATTCTAGCGGTGCACGTCTGATTAAGCGCCTGCATCTGAATCTTGAGGCGAAGGGAATTGATTTCAGGGTGGCTGAGGCACGTTCCGGTGTTCGGGATATTTTGAGACTGGAAAACATCGAACATTTACTCGGACATGTTTCCAGACATGACACTCTGCATGATGAGGTTGTGATAGCCATGGGAGAACAGCCCGACATTATTAAAGCACCTGAAAAACCCAAATCCTTGCTTCCGCCTGAAATTGTATCACATATTATTTTAGGAAACAACTATTTTACACAAACCCATCCACACGAGTATTTCGATGGGTTTAAATACGAACAAAAACCATATATTACACTGGTTACATGTGCCGATTCCAGGGTCCCGCTTAATTCCCTGATGCACGATACTTCGAATAAGGTATTTACCATTCAGAACATTGGAAATCAAATTTTGTCGACAGAGGGTTCGGTGGACTACGGTATTCGACAACTTAAAACACCATTGTTGTTTTTCCTCGGACATTCGGATTGTGGTGCAATCAAGGCGTATTTGCATGGATTTGAAAGTCAGGCGCCTTCAATCCAGGAAGAACTGGATTTTTTGCAACCCATGATTTCCAGAGACCATGACGAAGAGGATTTTGAAACACTTCACAGTAACATTATTGAAAAAAACCTTGATTATCAGGTCAACATTGCCTGTAAGAAATACAGGGATCTCTTGCAGCAAGGTAAACTCACGGTCATGGCCGGATTCTATGACTTTAAGGATGAGTATGGCAAGGGAATGGGCAACATTATTATCGTCAATGTAAACAGAAAAAAAGATGTCAAGCAAATGCGGGAACTTGATCTCTTTTCCTATTTGTCAAAGAAGCAAAAGAAACTGCATATTGGCAGATTACCTGATTAAGTAGTCATCCGTATGGCACTGATTTCTTGTCACCGAATTCGAATAATTAAAAAATACAACAGCTTTTTTCAGTTTTTTTCTAAATAAATCATGTTGATTTTGGCTATTTTAAGAACCAATTTCAAAAAAACATTTGCTTCCTGTAAGTGTTATTAATAAAGGATTTCAAGCATTTACACCTTGTTTGAGAGGCAACATATTGATAAGCAATTGTTCATATCGTTTTTAGGAAGAGGTGTTTTACCGAAAATCAAGTGTTTAAATTCGGTTATACCTTAAAACTCAACTTATGGCAAAAAAAGTAACAGCAAAAAAACCGGCGGCTAAAAAACCTGCTGCCAAAAAACCTGCGGCCAAAAAGCCAGCTGCAAAAAAAGTAGCAGCGAAAAAACCAGTCGCTAAAAAAGCGGCTGCCAAAAAACCAGCCGCTAAAAAAGCGGTGGCAAAGAAACCTGTGGCTAAAAAAGTGGCAGCCAAGAAACCTGCGGTTAAANNCTGTATTTTTTCAATACTATCGGCGAATAGTATTTACCCCCAGCAAACAGTCGGATTATTTGCAAATACCCGCGATGCATACCCTGGATATGCACTGTTCTCTCCAACCAACAGCAAAGAAACTTACCTCATTAATAATTGTGGCGAATTGGTTCACAACTGGACCAGCACGTATTTACCCGGAATGTCCTGCTACCTGATGGATAACGGGACATTGCTCAGAACCGCGAAAGGTGGGATGGTCGAAATGATCGACTGGAATGGAAATGTAATTTGGAACCATACGGTTTTGGCCACACACGGAAGGCGACACCACGACATTGAATTGTTGCCAAACGGAAATATCCTGCTGATTGTCCATGATGATAAAACAAGGCCGGAGGTTGTAAAGGCAGGAGGAATCATCAATACGTCCTCATTGACATCTGAGCAAATTGTCGAAATAAAACCGGACCTTGTCAACGGGGGTGCTACAGTAGTTTGGGAATGGAAGGCATGGGATCACCTTATACAGGATGAAGATTCGCTTAAAGACAATTACGCTGCCGTCACAAATGTTGCGGAGAAAATTGATCTGAATTATCTGGATCTCAACAATAGTGACTGGTTGCATTTTAATGGCATTGATTACAATGAAAAGCTTGATCAAATTATTGTAAGTGTGCTCAGGTTCAATGAGTTTTGGATAATCGACCACAGCACGAGCACAAGTCAGGCCGCCACGTCAACCGGTGGTCGTTATGGAAAAGGCGGGGATTTAATTTACCGATGGGGAAATCCTCAGGCATATGGGCAGGGAGGTCCTTCCAGCCAAAAACTGTTTCATCAACACAATGCGCACTGGATTCCAACTTCACTGAATGACGAGGGAAAAATTTTGGTCTTTAACAATCAGGCGGGAACCCCACAGTCCGAGAATTATTCCACCGTAAATATCATTGAGCCGGATGTAGATGCATTGGGTTTTTATAATAAAACTGGAGGCGCTTATGGCCCCGAAAATTTTTACTGGAC
>DNDT01000361.1 GCA_003487525.1 Flavobacteriales bacterium | reverse complement strand
TCTGTTGCTCAGGTGATCGATATCGTCAATATCGGCCTTTGAGTTGATCAGCTCGATCAAATACTTAATGATGGATATAATATCCTCCTTCGAAAGAATCTTAATACTCTCATCGATGTTCAGATTCAGTTTTTTGTTGATTCGGTATCTTCCCACTTCGCCAAGGTCATACCTTGTTTCAGAGAAGAATAACTTATCAATCACACCGCGGGCTGTTTCTTCGTCAGGTGGTTCTGAATTTCGAAGTTGCCTGTAAATATGCTCTACTGCTTCTTTTTCAGAGTTTGACGGGTCCTTCTGAAGGGTGTTATAAATGATTGCGAAATCAGCAGTGTTAATGTTCTCTTTGTGAAGGATAATATTCTTTGTTCCTGAATCAACAATCAGGTCAATGTGTTCGTTTTCAAGAACGGTATCCCTGTCCAGAATAACTTCATTTCGTTCAATGGAAACCACCTCACCGGTATCTTCATCAACGAAATCCTCAATCCATGACTTAAGCACACGTGCGGCAAGTTTTCGACCCAGCACCTTTTTCAATCCGGCCTTGCTGACTTTTATGTTGTCAGCCAAGTCAAAAATATCGAGGATGTCCTTGTCAAATTCGTAACCGATTGCTCGAAGCAGGGTCGTTACGGGTAATTTCTTTTTTCTGTCAATATAGGCGTACATGACAGAGTTAATGTCGGTTGCAAATTCAATCCAGGATCCTTTGAATGGAATAACCCTGGCTGAATAAAGTTTTGTTCCGTTTGCGTGCCTGCTCTGGCTGAAGAATACACCCGGTGACCTGTGTAACTGAGAAACAATAACGCGCTCAGCTCCATTTATCACGAAGGTACCTTTCGGTGTCATATAAGGGATGGTACCCAGATAAACATCCTGAACGATTGTTTCAAAATCTTCGTGTTCCGGATCGGTACAGTAAAGTTTCAACTTTGCCTTCAGCGGTACGCTATAACTCAGACCACGCTCAATGCATTCCTCGATGGTATACCTCGGAGGGTCTATAAAGTAATCAAGAAACTCAAGTACAAATTGGTTTCTGGCATCAGTAATGGGGAAATTTTCACTAAACACCTTAAACAAACCCTCTTCTGTCCTGTTTTCAGGAGTGGTCTCCAATTGGAAGAAATCCTGGAAGGATTGCAATTGTATATCCAGGAAATCAGGGTATGTCAGTTTATTTTTTATTGAACCGAAATTTATCCTTTCGATTTTATTTTTTTTAAGTGCAGTTGCAGCCATTAAAGGAACGATTTAATTAAAAATACATAAAGCAAAATAGGTTCAACCCGAGCCATGACGGTCGGGTTAAACCCTTAAAAAATACCGGTGTAGAAGTCCTATTTAAGCTCAACTTCTGCTCCAGCTTCCTCTAATTGTTTTTTGAGTCCTTCTGCTTCGTCTTTGGCGACACCTTCCTTAATTGCTTTTGGTGCTCCATCAACTAAGTCTTTAGCTTCTTTCAAGCCCAACCCTGTTAGCTCTTTTACAAGCTTAACAACAGCAAGTTTAGAACCGCCAGCAGCTTTAAGAATGACATCAAATTCTGATTTTTCTTCTGCTCCACCTTCAGCGTCTCCGCCTCCGGCAGCTGGTGCAACTGCAACAGCAGTGGCAGCTGGCTCAATGCCATGCTCGTTCTTCAAAATTGAAGCTAACTCATTAACATCTTTAACAGATAAGTTTACAAGCTGCTCTGCTAATTCTTTTAATTCGGCCATTTTAATTGAATTTATTCGGTTTATTAGTTAATTGATTATGAGTGCGTATTTTTTTTTAATTTTTCCTCTCACCAAGTGCTTTGACGAGTCCAGCAATCGTGTGTTTACCCGATTGAAGTGAAGCGACTACATTCTTGGCTGGTGACTGAAGAAGGGCTATGATTTCTCCAAGCAATTCTTCCCTGGACTTCAGGGTAGAAAGTACTTCAAGATGCTCATCACCGATATAGAAAGATTCATTGATAAAAGCTCCCTTTAAAATAGGTCGCTTCTGCTTCTTCCTAAACTCTTTAATAATCTGCGCAGGACCGTTTGCAGCCTCTGCAATCATTATTGATGTATTTCCTTTTAGCGCAACGTAAAAAGGCTCAAAATCCTTTTCACTTGATTCAAGCGCTTTTTTGAGCATGGTATTTTTTACCACCTGGAGTTTTATTCCTTTACTGTGGCATAATCTTCTGAGCTTACTGGTTGTTTCAGCATCAATTCCGGATATGTCAGAAAGGTAAATAACGTTATTACTGGTAACGATTTCCTTCAGGTTTTCTATAGCTATTGTTTTTTCTTCGCGTGTCATGGCTATTCCTTAAGCTGTAAATGATTTCGTTAGAACCTTAACCCCCGGGCTCATGGTGGATGACAATGTCACACTCTTGACATAGGTCCCTTTAGAACTGGTGGGTTTAAGTTTCAAAATTGTACTCATGATTTCTTTGACATTGTCGTTCAATTTTTCAGTGTCAAATGACGACCTTCCAACGGTCGTGTGAATGATTCCGAATTTGTCGACCTTGAAATCTATCTTTCCTGCTTTAATTTCTTTCACTGTCTTGCCAATTTCCATGGTTACCGTTCCGGACTTTGGATTAGGCATCAAACCTCTTGGTCCAAGCACCTTACCCAAGGCTCCAACCTTACCCATAACACTCGGCATGGTAATGATAACGTCAATATCAGTCCAACCACCTTTAAGCTTCTCGACATAGTCGTCAAGACCAACGTGATCAGCACCTGCATCCTTTGCTTCCTGAACCTTGTCCGGAGTACAAAGAACCAATACCTTGACCTCTTTTCCAACGCCATGAGGAAGAGCTACGGTTCCACGTACCATTTGATTGGCTTTACGCGGATCAACACCCAGCTTAACATCAATGTCAACACCGGCATCAAATTTGGTGAACGTGATGTCCTTTACAATTTTTGTAGCTTCTTCGAGGGAATAAACTTGGCTCTTGTCAAATTTTTCCTCCGCAGCTTTTCTGTTTTTACTCAACCTTGCCATTACTCAATATTAAAATGGGGCATTGCCCGTAATAGTTAAACCCATGCTTCGGGCTGTTCCAGCTACCATTCTCATGGCAGATTCAATTTCAAAGCAGTTCAAATCAGGCATTTTGTCTTCAGCGATAGCCCGTACCTTGTCCCAATCCACTTTTCCAACCTTTAATCTGTTTGATTCCGCGGATCCTGACTTTAATTTGGCTGCTTCCAACAGCTGAACCGCAACAGGTGGTGTCTTAACAATAAAGACAAAAGACTTATCCGAATAGACGGTAATAACGACAGGTAACACCTTGCCGGCCTTCTCCTGGGTTCTTGCATTAAACTGCTTGCAAAAATCCATAATGTTTACACCTTTGGCACCTAGTGCCGGACCAACGGGAGGAGACGGGTTAGCTGCTCCACCTCTTATCTGTAATTTGATTAATCCACTAATTTCCTTAGCCATTATTCGTACTGTTTAAACGATCAAGATTCTTTTTCCACCTGAAGGAAACTTAATTCGAGCGGTTGTTTTCTTCCGAAAATCTTCACCATTACCTCCAATTTCTTTTTCTCTTCATTAATTTTTTCAATACTTCCCGAGAAACCGTTAAAAGGTCCGTCAATTACCTTCACCGTTTCACCAACGATATAAGGTATGTTCAATTCCTCTTCACTTTCCGCGAGTTCATCCACCTTACCAAGAATTCGGTTCACTTCAGACTGACGCAATGGCAAAGGCTCACCACCTTTTTCAGCCCCCAGAAAACCGATAATTCCATTAATATTTCTAATCACATGAGGCACTTCCCCCTTTAATTCCGCTTCAATCAAAATGTACCCAGGAAAAAAACTTCGCTCCTTGCTGACTTTTTTTCCATTTCTTATCTGATAAATCTTTTCCGTTGGAATGAGAACTTTTGAAACATATTCACTCAAGCCCATTCGCTCAATTTCATCTTCGATATAGTCACGCAATTTTCTTTCCTTGCCGCTAATCGCCCTAACTACATACCACTTTTTACCGTTCTCAGCCATTACTGAATTATCAGAATAAATTTTTATAAATGAATTCCATTATCTTACTAAATGAAAAATCCATTGCAAAGATGATCAGTGCTATAATAATAGAGGCTATCATTACCACGACTCCACTACTTTGCAACTCCTTCCAAGTCGGCCAGGACACTTTATGCGTGAGCTCTTCAACCGATTCTTCTATGTAGGTTCTGATCTTTGACATCTTTATTTTTTCTGCACGGGTGGAGAGACTCGAACTCCCAGCCAATGGTTTTGGAGACCACTACTCTACCAATTGAGCTACACCCGTAAATCCAACGAGAGGTATGAGGAGACATTATCTCCGCATACCTTCGTCAGATAAATTATTTAATGATTTCGGTAACCTGACCTGCTCCAACAGTACGTCCACCTTCTCTAATTGCAAATCGAAGACCTTTGTTCAAGGCGATCGGAACAATTAGTTTAACAGTGATGGATACGTTGTCACCAGGCATTACCATTTCTCTTCCTTCTTCAAGGAAAATCTCACCTGTAACATCAGTAGTTCTTACGTAGAACTGTGGTCTGTATTTATTGTGGAATGGAGTGTGACGTCCACCTTCTTCCTTTTTAAGGATATAAACTTCAGCCTTAAACTCAGTATGAGGAGTAACACTTCCGGTCTTGGCAATAATCATACCCCTTTTGATGTCGGTTTTTTCAATACCTCTCAAAAGAAGACCTACGTTATCACCAGCTTCTCCACGATCCAAAATCTTTCTGAACATTTCAACTCCGGTCACGACAGACTTAAGTGTAACGTCTCCCATTCCCATGATTTCAACTTCCTCTCCGGAATTGATAACGCCTGTTTCAATTCTTCCTGTAGCAACAGTACCTCGACCTGTAATAGAGAAAACGTCTTCTACCGGCATTAAGAAAGTCTTGTCAACCTCTCTAGGTGGAATTTCGATGTAGCTGTCAACAGCATCCATAAGTTCCTGAACCTTGGCAACCCATTTTTCTTCTCCATTAAGAGCACCCAGGGCAGATCCCTGAATAATAGGAGCGTTGTCACCATCGTATTCGTAGAATGTCAATAATTCACGGATTTCCATTTCAACGAGCTCAAGTAATTCAGCATCGTCAACCATGTCAACTTTGTTCATGAATACAACCATTCGTGGAATACCAACCTGACGTCCCAACAGGATGTGCTCTCTTGTCTGTGGCATAGGGCCATCTGTAGCAGCTACAACCAATATCGCTCCGTCCATCTGGGCAGCACCGGTAATCATGTTCTTAACGTAATCCGCGTGACCAGGACAGTCAACGTGAGCGTAATGACGATTTTCAGTTGCGTATTCAACGTGTGCCGTATTAATTGTAATACCCCTTTCTTTTTCTTC
>DNDT01000111.1 GCA_003487525.1 Flavobacteriales bacterium | reverse complement strand
AGAGGCCTTTTAATGGGTGACCCTCTGGTTAATGCCCTTCTTGACAGGAGGCCTTTTAATGGGTGACCCCCCATTATCTATTATTGTATCTCAATGCCTTTTGCTATCAATAAGGCTTTTACAACCAGAGAGTATTCTTTATCACCTAAGGCTTCTCGCTTTAACTCGTTAATTGCGTTCACTCTCAAGCTTGCATTTGATGTTCTAAAACAGGCAGTTAATGCTTTAACAATTTCATTGATTCGCTCTTGTCTCTTTTCAATCAAAGATCCCCGATTGATATCAGTATCACGTATGGTTATTTCACCTCTTTCACTACCATTATTAGCAAAAACAAAAGCACCAAAAGCAAAAACATGCTCACTAGGTTCATCAACATAAGGGTCAATGTATGGAGTGTCTATGTCGTATTTGTTGGACTTTGAATTATTGCATTTGGGGCAAGAGTATCCCAGATTTTCCCATACAAATTTTAACTCAGGAAATCTATCATCAGATTTTGGCTTTATATGCTCTACGTGTGCATGGTCAATATGTGAAATTTTACTTTCACAATACATGCACTTGTCAGAACTTGCTTCTCGCAAGGCATCTTTGTTAGTCTTATGTTTGTAGTTACCGTTATTTAATGCTTGCGGATAGGGACAAGTCGGGCGGTCAATTTTAATCATTTATCCCTCCCACTACAATCCCAATAGCTTGTGGCATGAGCTTTTCCAAACCAACACCTACTAATTCATTTCTCATTTTCTCAAACTCTTTTTCATTCATTTGAATATTGGAATATCTGTTTACTATATCATTCAATGAGTCCTCTACCCAAATAGGCATTGTAAAAGAAACTCCAAGTACTTCGTCTAATATTTCTGTTGCTGTCTTTGGATGCTTTTGGAAATCAAGTCTTTCACTTTCAATTTTATTTGTATTATCATGCTTCAAGGCATATATATTTGAATCTTTCACTGACCCAACGACTAGAGGACTATGTGTGGTTACAATAAATCGTGCAGAGGGAAATGAATTAAGAAGATCCGGAAGTATTTTTCTTTGCATGGTGGGATGTAAATGATTTTCGATCTCATCAATAATGACCGTAAAATCATTATTTTCCTTAGTCGAATACATATAAATTTGCCATGCTATATCTATAAGAGCACTTATCCCCCCCGAGGCAGTTTCTAATACAAATTCATCTTTCCCATTGTTACAAACAAACACTATTTCCATATTACGAATTTCGAACAACTGAAACCCTAAAGATTCTGGGAGAATCTTTCTTAGAACCTTCTGGAAACCCTCATAGTGTCCAATTAATTCTTGATCTTCGGGCATAATAGATTTGTTTCTAGCCTGAACCCCATATCCTTGAATTGCCCAACCAATTAAAGTGTTTTTCATATAAAAACTACTGTTTTGGGCTCCGCCGCCAAAATATCTATCTTTGGTGCTATTAGAAATTTCCTGAAAAGCAGTTTGTTTATTTTTCTTACCTGTAGGAATATTGCCAACAGGTTGATATCGAAAAATTGGACGATGAGAAGGGATATAAAAACATTTTACACTTTGCTGATTAACAATATCTATTTGATATTGTGCAGAATTCTTATTAGGAACTTGCAGTGTTGCTTCTGCGTTATTCCCATAAAACACCTTTCCGATAACATTTTGTTGGCTTTTGTCTTCGCCGTTAAACAATCTACTAAGAAATTTAATTACACCTGATTGTTTTTCTTTCTTGGGGGTTGCAAGCGATTGGCATTGCCACCCAAAATGCTTTGCAAGTAGGTTTAAAATCGTTGTTTTACCTGAACCATTTGCTCCAGTAAGGACTGTCAATCTTTCATGGAAATGAATGTCAATATTCTGAAATTGTTGCCATTCTTTAATAGTAATTTTTTTGAAGTACATACCAATTCCTTAAATTATCTCGCATATAACGCCGATTATAACCAGACCGCGCCAATGAAAATGCCGCGTAGCGCCGTTAACGTTTCCGCGGTCTGGTTGATAATTTTGTTATGTTATGGCCTTTCATTTCTTGCAGTTTCGATTAATTTCGGAAGGCTATTGTCAACAATACTTCTAATTTCTTTTGCTAGGATAAAATACCACTCAGTCATTTCTCGTTCAGACCCCATATCAGGTTTACTTTCGTCATCAATTTGAAACCTAACCCTGTGAAGCTTAGCATTTGCCCCCTCAAGGATTTCTTGGAATTTAGGAGAAAACAACAAGGAGCCTGTTGCACTATATTTTGAAATATTTCTTAGTGATTCATCAAATTTTGCTTCGCCACCAATTGTTGGCTCGCAGCAATGAGAGGCACGAACTTGTTCAGACCAATGGGCCAACTCCTCAAACGACTCGATAACGTCTTTGTATGCGGCCCTTCTTTCATCCCATGTTTTTTCATTCTTAAATTTGCGGAGAGCAAGCCACGATGCAAACCAAGCGGAAGCAAGGCCAATAACAATTGATGTTAGCCATTTAGGAATTTCTTCGTAGTTCAATTTATACCTCTGGAAACATAACGCCACGGGTAACCTGACCGCGCCACTAATTTTCCCGCGTCAGCGCTGCCGTGCTCCCTGCGGTCAGGTTGGCCCGATTGTTGGCTATTTAAACCATGAAACATCCTGCATCCCAGTGCCATGATTCATCTGCATTTAAACATTTTTTAGCACCAAGATTACAAATAAGTGTTGAGTCGCTGCTTGAAGCTATCGCCACAAATCTATTAGCAATAGTTTCTTTTTTGACAGCAGACGTATAGGCAACTATTAGCCCCTTCCGAGTAGAGCCGCCCCTGCCTATCATTTGCCTTAATCTTTTTGCATCTTCCTTGATTGCATCCTTACAATATGCCTTCTTTACTTCAATTAATTTCCTTGGAGTGCCATTTTCCCACCAAGTAATGATGTCAATTCGTCCCTTCCGTGGAGGCTTTCCTTTAAGTGTTGCATTCGAATTTTGCAACAAATCCCTAACGCCATCTTCCAGTGTCACGTATGGGCAAACCTTGGCTAAGAATGTAGCAATTTCAGCTTGAATAAAACTTTCTGGTGCGTACCATAGTGATTGACCACCTGAGAATTCAAAATATTTTCTATATGCACTTTCAACACCATTTAAACAAGCCTTCTGAATCTCACTTTTTGGTTTATTGAGTTTCATTTCTCCCTACCTCCTCAAGCCTACTATATTATTATCACGCGCTGCTTTTTGATAAGTCTCGCACCAAATTCCGGATTTTCCCGCTCGAATAACCCCGTTTTCTTATCCTTATGCTGCAAGGGCGCTGTGTAAAGTATGCCTATTTATTGTTATGCAGCGCTGCATAATAATGGGGTTTGTTTATCCGTCTGCGAATCATTCCTGAGAACCCTAGCAGAAAAAATATTCCCTGACAATAAGTAGTGTTTATTGTTCGGGAGGGCAAACAAAAAAAGATCGCGTTTTGCATTGCTGCCTTTTGTGGATCTGGCGGATGGAAAACTTGAATGATTTCGGCGATTGGTTTGCCGAGGGCAATCTGGTATCATTGCGCTTGTGAAAATGGTCTGTTTGATATCCGGGGGTGAGCTTGCCGGGTTGATTTATTCGGGCGGCGGTGATTGGGTGTTGCGCCCGTTGGCGTGGATGAAGGGATGAAAAGGAGTTGTGCGGTGAAAAATTGTCAACAATCCAAGGTGGTTTTGTTTGTGTTGTTTTTTCTGCTCTGTTTTGCGTCGGCGGGCCTGGCGGCTTCGGCGGAGAAGATGGAGGTCTTTGATCGACAGTGGCTTGAGTCTGAAATCGCCAAGACCCGGACGGAGATCGAGAAAGAGACTGACCCGGAAAAGAAAATCCAGTTTCTTGATTATCTGGAAAGACTCGACCGGTTGCAGCAGGCCGGAGAAAAGGAGGCCGATAACGCCGAGGACGGGTGGGCGGCTGTTGACTTCGTTGTGAAGCGTGAACAGTCTTATCTGGATTATAACCCGGTGGGCGGTTGGGCTGATGGCAAGTATGAGTTGAAAGGGGTGAAGTTTGTCAAGGCCGGCAAGAAAAACATCTGGGAGCTGCATCTTGGTTTCATGATGGAAAAGAGTGGCTGGCAGCAATACAAAAAGGTGGTGCAGTGCCTTATGTATTATGATGGCAACCTCTTTGAGATCAAGGACGAGAAGGGCGCCCGGACGTCATTGAACGTCCGGCACAAGGAGCCGGAAGTCGTAATCGAGAAGAATGCGGCGGGGGATAAAAGAATAACCCGGAGAGCGATGACCAGGACGGTCGATTTCGATATCAACAGCGGCCATGTTCATCTGGTTCTGGAATTCTAGCGGCTGGCTTTTTTCGGTCTGCGGGAAATAAAAAAAAGAGGTTATCGCCGGTGGACGATAACCTCTTTTTCTGTATCTGGTGGGCCGTCAGGGACTCGAACCCTAAACCTACTGATTAAGAGTCAGTTGCTCT
>DNDT01000173.1 GCA_003487525.1 Flavobacteriales bacterium | reverse complement strand
CCCTTTATTCCGGAATAAAGGGGCTTTTTTTATGACAACGAGTTAATCAGTTATGGTCTGTTGACTTTTCTCTCTGAAAAGCTCCGACAACCTTCCAGGTTCCTGTTGGGTTACTTCTTTTTAAAACAAGAATGTCTTCATTTAATTCATAGCTGTAGACAATTTGAATTTCTCTTTCTTCCAATTGCAACTTAAGTGTAAGTTCTTCGGTAGATTGTTCCCATGTGCCATTCCAGGATTCCATAGCACCGTTTCTCATGTTGCTGGTTTGTTTGAGCACTCCTTCTTTCATGAAGGATAGTTCCCATACGGAGGCCTCCTCTTTCAACTTTCTTTTATTTGTTGTGTAGGGTTTTCCATCTATAATTTTTGTGAATTCCACCACGTTCCATGTTCCTGTGATTCTGTTTTGCTGTGCATTTGACAAGGTAAAAACCATTGAACAAATAAGGGTAACGATTAATGTTTTCATTATGTGTATTTTGATCCGGGGTTAAACATCTTATTAACGACACAAACGTATCGCGAGAAATTGCGATAAGTAAACCAAAAAAGACACAGAAAAGTACTTTATAATTTAAGCTATTTTAATTTAAATAATTGATTTATAAATGATTATGAAATATGTTTTGGTATATTATATTTTACTATAGATCCAAGGCTTTTTTGGCACGTGCAAGATTTGCTGCCGCATCTTTGTTGTCGGGGTCAATTCGCAAGGCCTCGGAGAACTGCTCTAATGCTGCTTTTAGATTACCCTGTTTGGCGAATAATATGCCCATGTTATTGTATGCTTCTGCATGATTTGGATCCTGCTTCTGCGCAGCACGATAAGCTTCTTCTGCTTGTTTTACGCTCCCCAAAGCCTGAAGCACAATACCCAAATCGTAATAAACATGTTCCAGATTTGGATCCAGACGGATTGCTTCTTCCAACTCCAACAGGGCTTCTTCCGGGCGGCCTAGCTCGGATAGAAGTATTCCAATTCCACGGTGTGTTCTGGCGTTCAATGGTTCAAGTCGTGCAGCCTCCTGATAATGGATAAGTGCCGCTTCTCTTTCTCCGGCAATCCAAAGCAGACGTCCCTTTTGGACATTGGTCTCGCCGTCATCCGGAATTGTAGCTACCGCTTCGTTTATCAAGCGCTCAGCTTCATCGTGCTTTCCGGCCCACGATAGCACTTTTGATAAATTCCTGAGCGCCATGGCATGATTTTTTTCATCAAGGCTGTTTTCAAGATCCGCTGTCAACTCAGTGATCTTATCCTCGTTCCAGGTTGTAGCTTTCGTGAGCATACCTTCCTTATCCATCTCTTCAATAATTGCAAGTGCGAGCAAACGATTGCCTTCAATGGTTGGATGTACGTGGTCCAGAAACATCTCCGAACCGGGAATTCCGTCAGGCGAGTGTTCTCTTACAATGCTTACAAAATCAACGAAACCCGTTTTTTGGGTCCGTGCAACATCCGTTACGATCTCACGGATTGGCGTCAAAGCCCGCAAGGGACAAACATCCTCATCCCTACTCCGGATGAATGCACGTTGTGCTTCGTCAATACGATCCAGGCCATCAAGCGCTTTACCATGAAGATACAATATCTCTGCATTGCGGTCGTCCAGAGCCCGCGCTTTTCTGGCAATCGATTCTGCATAAACATAGTCATGACTGTGCAATGCTTTTATTACCATTCCCTTTAAGGTGTCAATCTTGTTTATCTCAGTTGCACTTAGGTCTGGGCCCGGCTCTGATTTGAAAGGCGAGAAATCCGATATATTGGATGCAGGTGTAATTAAAATTATATCTGACTGGGTTTGTTTGCTGATTTTTGTCATTCGAACCAAGCTGTTTTTAAAATCGCTGAGGACAGCATTGCGCAACTCGTCATCCCGCTGATAGTCATCCGGGCCAATGGATCTGTCCAGCAATGCATCTACCTCTGTGGGAAGAATTGTTTTGCGTTTGTAAGCTAAATCGTAGAGTACACTATACAGACGTGTTCTCGATGCCAGTACCCCTGCATTGCGCACAAATTTTGGCACGTCGCGCAGTTCTCGATAAGTCCTTGACTCAAGGAACTCGTTGTGTCCTGAATAGACGATAAAAAGATCGGGCTCATAGTTGGCGAGCTCCTCCATAAGCCTTGCTGCCCGATAACTGGCATAACTAATACCCCCTGCATTGACAACTTCCCAGCGACGATTAGGATCAACCTCGGGGAGAAATCGTCTCAACCATCCGCAAAACGAGGTACGGTCATCATAGGGACGTCCATAAGTGGTAGAACCTCCGACGCAAAAGATGCGTGTAACACCTTCTGCCTTGCGAACCGGAAAACTTTGCATATTGAACCACTCATACTTATTGTGGGCGGTTCTGTATATTGACTCTCCATTCGGCTGGTCATGTTTATGAAAAAGGGGGGCGTAACCGGAAAATCCGACTGAAGGGTCAGTGCGCTTGTACAGCGGAGTCACCCCAATCGCCATTAGAATTAACTCGACAGATACGAAGAAAACAATTGTGACTCCAAGGCCTGCCGCGAGATTCTTTGCAAAATCAACTTTCAAAAATCACCTCCCCTGAACATTGAATAAGCGTTTAAAACTGCTGATGACTTGTAGTAAATTTTGAGTCTCCACCTAAATTTACATGGTGCGAAATATCGATATGAAGATTTGTACGGAATAATACAATCGAATTTTCTGAATCTAAAATTACCAAAGGATTTCGATGACCACAAATTTGGTTTACAAGAGATTGACTTTTCTTGCAAAAAAGAATTCAGCTTATTAACGCTAAGCCGATTGGTTTTAAAGAGTATAGCAAATTTTAAGAAATTTAATTATTTTCAGTGCCTAACTCAATCAATCCATGAAGGCAAGAATCATTCATTTCGTGGCTTCAGCCTCGGTAATCCTGGCAGCCACCTGTAGCAATATCTATGCACAAAAGAACAAAAGTCCAAGGAATAATTACAAGCAGCTGACCACAAGCAGTTCCATCGGCTACCTGTCCAAATTTGACCAGGGCTACGTCAAAATCCTGGACGGGACGGTTATCAACGGAGAAATTCAAATCAGGGGTGATTCATTTGACAAGATCTCCAGTGTGAATGTCCGCTCGGATGTAGGTGAAAAGTATATTTTTCATACGGGCAGTCTGCTGGAGTTTGGGCTGAAGAGGTCTACTGTGAACGCAACCCCTAATTCCTTTGTCTGGGATGAGACAGGAAAGAAAGGTATCGTCCATTTTGGTTTTGTGAAAACCAATTCCGGACAGGAATACGAAGGAGAAATCACCATTACAAAAAACAAAGGCCGGCTGGAAAAAATTGAAATTGAAAACCGCGATAAGGAAAAACAGAAATTCGAGGCAGAGGATGTAGCGATTTTCGGTGCAAAGGAGTATGTGGATCCCAAGTGTGCAGCTGGCTGGCCGCTGATCAATTTCAACAAGTCTTACTGGGGAGTTCAGAAAGGAACCAGCGAAATAGACCAGACTTCTTACGTTTCATCCGAGTCGTTTCCGGGATACGTCATCGACAACCAGGGCCAGAAGTCAGAAGGTTCCCTGACGGTTTACCTTGTAAATGACATTGTAAACAAGGTACACGTGGAACAGGAAAACGAGAAAAAGAAACTGAAACTGAAGTACGACGAGTTCAAGGAATACGGAGCACAGATCAACACGGAAGAATACATGAAACGCGTGGTTAAAAAATGGGAAATAAGTCAGATACATCCCGAAATGAGGCTTTATCCGGGCGCCATTTCGTTTGAAGACGGCACCATAAAAAAGGGGCTGATCGCAAAGAAAAAACTGAGCGACGAATCGGACATCATTTACGCATCTGAAGCAAACGCACTGGTCGAATTGTACACTGCCAACCAGTATGAAGAGGTTGTTCAGAACATCCCGGAAGAGGACAGGGTAGCTTATAAGAAATACGTGTATGAAAGAGATCATGTGCTGGGTTATGAAATTCAACGGCCCACCAGATGGGAGTTCGTTTATGACTACGGAACAGGGGGATCAAAAACCAGGTTCCAGCCAGGGTATGTAAAAACAAAAGGAGGTGAAATAAAAATCGGTGCCATATCAAGAAAATACATGGGTGCGAACATGAGTGTGTTTCTGATTGAAGCCGGGAAAGAAGAGGTGAAATTCAAAAGAGAAGAACTTGCCGAATATGGATTGCTGAACCGGGAGTCCTCGAGTGTTTTTCCTGCGTCTTCGTTCGACAAAAAACAAAAAGGATTCATCCAACTTTTGGGCTCGAACGAAATGATCACGGGCATTTTAACCATTGACGTTGATGTCAAAGCCGTTAAAACAGATGGAGCCCCAAAAGGCAATGTTACGGAGACCACCTTCATCATGGATGTGAACGGAGAAAAGATCAAATACGAAGGCGGACTGGTGGATGTGTACGGATTGATCGATCTTTCAATGGAACAGCTTTTCGGAAATCAGCTCAATAGCTTCGATGATCCGCGGCGAAACTTCCACCCGGGATCTTTCGTCTTGAACGGGGCAAAAAAAGAAGGTTTCATTGCCTATACCAAGAACATTGAGGCCGGTGATGAAGATGTCTTCTTTTTCAGTGAATCGGAGGATGGGCTGGTCAATGTCTACTACAAAAGTAAAGGAGCCGAAGACGTAACGCAGTTGATCGCAGGTCCGAATATTGATGAAACAGCGGGATCGGAAGAGGAAAATTCCATACCCTTATCCGGGCCCTACCCAGGTCATGTCGTGACCTGGAGCGGTGATCAGCAGGAAGGAGATATCAAAGTTGAGCAGGCAGCGAAAGGAGGCTGGTTTTTCAGAAGGGTAAACCTGACAAACAACGGAGAAACCAAGGAATACGGAAATGACAAGGAATTAAAAAGCATCTCCTTCGAAAAGGACGGCAACCGGGTTGAATATGTGTTCTATCAATTCGAATACGTGGAGGTGCTAAACCGAGTAGGACCATGGATTCAGATCAGGAACCCACACCCTACCACGCCGAGCTTTGCCAATGATTTGCTGAACGGCCTGGCAAAACAGGGAATGAATGCGGCCAGGGATGAAATGGACAAGGAAATTGCCAAAGAGGCGGGCAAGAGAATTGGAGCGGGCAAAGCATCTGAATCAGAGATGCAGTTTTATGCCAGTTATTTTACACGTGAAAAGGTCGATTACACCAAGAGCAACGATTTTTTCACGTTGAACGCCAAGGAACACATTGTCCTGAACGAAAACGACCAGCGCCATTTCATGTACATTCCCGGCATGTACTACAACCAGATCGAGGCGCAGCTGATGGGATGCTACGATTTCCTGCTTCTGGACAAGGATACCCGAAAGAACCTGGTCCGGATGAAGGATCCGGTGCGTACCCTGGCATTCCTGAACAAGGCTTATGGAAAAGGGATGGAATGATTTGTTGGGGTATAGGGTGATGAGGGTATGAGTTGAAGCATCTACCCCCTCACTTCTACCCTCTACCCCATTTTAATTACCCGATTAACCGATTACACAATATAATTATCTTGCACTTCGGAAAAAGCGCTGCCTATATCAACGTTAATCAACCAGGGTAAACTGAAATCAAGCATGGA
>DNDT01000171.1 GCA_003487525.1 Flavobacteriales bacterium | reverse complement strand
CATGCAAGCTATGTCCACCGCCAACAGCCCATCCCGGAACAACGGCGATTACCACTTTAGGCATGAACCGAATCAATCTTTGGACTTCCAGAATATTGAGTCTTGGCATTCCTTGGTCATCGACATACCCCTGATGACCACGGGCATTCTGATCACCACCACTGCAAAAAGAATAAACCCCATCCTTGGAAGAAGGCCCTTCTGCAGAAAGCAGAACGACACCAATGGATATGTCTTCGCGGGCGTCAATCAATGCTTCAAAAAGCTCTCCAACCGTTTTTGGTCGAAAGGCATTTCGAACATCGGGGCGATTGAATGCAATTCTTGCGACACCACCAGCTTTTTTATACGTTATGTCTTCGTATTCTTTAACGTTTTTCCAGTCGGCTTTTTTCATGCTTGAAATAGGTATAAAGGTTAAACCTGTAGTTCACAGATCATTCAATTACGGTATTTAACGAATCTTTTTGTGACAGATGTTCCGCTTTCAGTCATAATCTGTATATGGTAAACACCATTTTCCAGATGTGTCACATCCAATTGCTGCCTTGCATGGTTTGGACGATCGTCGACATACTTAATTTTTCCAATCATGTCGTAAATCCTGATTTCGTCGATTCTTATTGACGGATCTGCTTCAATCACAAACAAACCTGTAGTAGGATTTGGAAAAACATCAATAACAAAAGGATCATTCTTTGGATATACACCTGTGGATATTTTTGGTTTTACCTGGCTTAAAACGGTGGAATATTCGGTATTGATTACGGCTCCGTATATTTTAACATGAGAATGAATGAACACGGGAAATGTCATGCCGGGTGCATAGTATTCATATTGCGTTCGAATCAAGGTTGCCGTTCCGGCAATGACCAGGTTAGCGCGGATGCTGTCTTTAATTTGATTTCTCAATACGTCGGCTATGACGGTGTCACCAATGCTTAGACTACCATATGCATCAACCAGTGACGAATAGATTCCGTTTGCATTGCCCTTGATTTGGGGAGGATTTGAAGAGTTTGGGTATAAGACAATCTTGCAGTTAGATAAGCTTGAATCGGCCGTACTTTGATAGGACCAGGGGTATCTGCGGTCTGTATGCCCATCATAGGTAATGAGGATATCTCCTTCATTTTCATCGGTTAATTGCATCCCGTAACTGGTTCTTCCGTTTGCCGTTGTTTTCGAAAAAACATGCAGGTGGTTTTCGATGTAGTCGTCATTGACCGCATAAGGATAGAAATTGAAATATTGGCTTTTTCTGGCATCTTCGGCTTTGGCTTTTTTAAAAGAATCAAAGGAATAGGTGCTGATGGAGGAATAATCCCAGGTAACACCGGCACCAGTTACACCGGAATAATTTGTCACATTTGAATCACACAGGTAGTATCCGGCACTGTCATTGACGGCAGGTTCATTGGTGTTGTATCTGACCTGCTGGGCAGTAATGGATAAAGACAGCAGTATGCCGCAAAGTGTTATAAATGGTTTCATTCTTGATTTTTGGCCAAATTAATATTTTCCCCTCAGGAATCAGAAATCATCTCCTCCGTCACCACCCGAATCGGAACCCTTCCTTGTTTTTACCTTGAAATTATTGATTCGGTAACTGACGTTTAGCATGACAATAGGCGAGTATCTTCTCGAATACTCCTCTGTTCTGAAATCGACTCCTTCGGAGGTATATTTTCTTTTCTGCGATTGAAAAATATCGGAAGCCTGGAGGGTTGCCGACAGACTATTTTTGAAAAATGTCTGCTTAAAAGCCGCATTCACGGTATAGTATTCTTCAACCCTTCCCTGAGCAGTTACACTGGCACTTTGAAACTGGCTGTTCACCTGGAACTGGGTAGAAGGAGTGAGGTAGAAGGTGTTGTTAAAACGGGCATTCCAGTTGGTGGATTCATTGTTCAGGTTATCCGTATTGTAGTCCCCTCTGAAATCATAGAGATTTCCCATGATGTCCAGGTTCCACCATTTGTACACATCGGTAGAGATCATGCCTTCAAGGCCGAGTGAGTAATCCGTACCTACATTGTCAAAACTGGTCAGCATGATGTTTTCCTTATAAACACTCCGTATGCGTTCAATTTTGTTGTGCACCACACGGTAATATGCTTCAAGTGAATACATGGTCTTGTTGATGCGCTTGTTGTATCCCAACTCGTATGAATCCACATATTCGGGCAACAGGTCCGGATTTCCACGGCGAACATTATATGCATCCACCCAGGTAATGAAGGGCTCGAAGTACCAACCTCTGGGGCGCTCGATCCGCCTCGAATAACTAACCATCAACTGATGGTCTTTGGGGAGTTTGTACGAAACGTGTACTGAAGGGAAATAGTCCCATCTGTTGAGGGCGGAAGTGGAGTCTCCATCCAGTTTTTTGATGGTTCTGTCCGTATATTCAGTTCTAATTCCTGCCTGGTAGCCAAACATGTCCAATTCACCGGCATAAATGGCGTAAAGCGCATATATGTCCCGCTTGTACTCCACGCTGTTGCTAAAATCCGACTGAAACACATATTCTTTTGTGATCTGGTCGTAGTTGTAAACCTTGTTTGTGTCACTCGACACTTCAAATCGGGCCTGAGCACCGGACTCAATTCGTGATTTTATACCCAAAGGAAGTGTGTAGTCCAATTTTCCCCTTAATTCCGTGCCCGGTCCGACTTCGGTCGACCGCTGGCCGCTGAAAACGGTTCCGTCCGTGGCAAGGAGATCATTGTCGTTTTTTTCGTCCGTGTTTCTGTAATTGTAGTTGATCTGGGCATCAAACGTATGATTCTCCTTCGAAAACTTGTGCTCGTAGTCCGCGTTCAACTGATAATTTCCGCCGGATCGATCGTGAATATTGCGGCTTGTGTATTCATTTACCGCAATAAACGGATCCGTGGATTCATGGTATTCCAGTTTTGAGTAATGTGAATGAGCCCGCTGTCCGATGGATCCGCTGAGATTCAATTTGTCTTTTATGCCGAGTTCAAGTTCAACACCGGTCCGCAACGTGTAATTTGTGCGCGATCTGTCCGCTGCTCCTTCTGCCCGGGTAATGTAACTGGTATCCGATGAAGTGGTAAACCTGTTTATTCTTTCTATCCCCGGAAAATACTGATGGTTATAATCTGCTCCGATAAAATAATTGATCTTCTTTTTTCGGTAGTACAGCAAAAAATCTCCACCGTATTTATCATCCAGCCCGATGTTGCCATTTACCACTCCGCTGAATCCAAGTAACATGTTTTTCTTGGTTATGACATTGATAATACCTGAGGTTCCGTCCGGGTCGTATTTTGCCGAAGGATTGGTGATGAGTTCTATCCTGTCTATGGTACTGGCCGGAATCTGATTCAGTGCATCACTTCCCGACAGTGCACTTGGTCTCCCGTCAATAAAAACCATAAACCCTGAACTTCCTCGCAACGATACCTCACCGGTAATATCGACCTGAACCGAAGGGACATTTTGAAGAACATCGACCGCTGTTCCAGAGGTTGCGGTAAGCTGCTTACTGACGTTGACAATTTTTCTGTCTATTTTATATTCCAGGGAAGGAAGGTTTGAAGAAACCTCAACGGTATTGAGATTTTCGGCCGAAACTTCCAATGTTACATCAGGAATCTTGATCAAGGTGGATGTCTGGCTTACTTCAATTGGACCAACGTCTTTTGATTTGAAGCCAACGAATGAGATTTTTAAATAATAGTTGCCATACGCCAGGTTTTGAAATTCAAATTTACCTCTGTCATCGGTTATGATCCCACTTACCAGACTACTGTCTTTAGCCCGGTACAATGAAACCGAGGCAAATGGCATGGCTTGGTTATCGTCGGCAACACTGCCGTATATGGACCCCGGTTTTTCCATCTCTTTCATTCTCTGTTGCTGGGCAGTCAACACAAATGTGAAGAGTAGGAAGAATGAAAGCAGAAGTATTGTTTTTGTCACAGCGAGCAAAATTAAACAAAGACTTGTCAGTCAGATGTTAATATTTGGTAAGATATTTGAATATAATTCTTTGATTATTTTAAATTCTCTCAACATCTGTTTTGCGCATTTCAAACCAATTAAAGTAGATTTATCTCTTATATGAGGTCAGCTGTTGTTGGTTGTTTGTTTCTGATTCTCAGTTTCGGTGTTTTGGCTCAGGACAATTGGGGAGGAAAGCTTGGGTTAAGCCTTCAGATAGGCACGCATTACCGAAAACTTGGTGCGATGTACCAGGTGTATTTCTTCAATAATTTCATGCATGTCAATTACGGGGGTTATGTGCATTATTTCTTCCGGAATTTAGGGCCCAGGGGAGGTGGAATGGAAGTTGTCAATTTTATCGATGTTCAGGCTCATTGGGGAAATTCCGGCATCGATAAATTCACGTTCAATGAGTTCAGCAATTTGGCGCCGCATCAAAACAGTGCCGGATATTGCTTTTATCTTTTCATTTCGGGAAAACAAACTAGCCAAACGACCGGGGCCATTCATTTTACGGCAGATGCTTTTCAGATTGCCATTCACAACGATGCGCTAGGCCTGAATCAAGTAGATGACAAATTCAGAACCGGAGGTTTTTGCATCGGATATCAAATAGACAGCGCCTTATACAGTGTACAAAATACCCTATGGACAGGAAAGTCTTCCGACGCACCAAAAATACAGGGTATGGATTACCCGTCGAAATACGGTTGCAAGCAACCTGAGTCTGCACTGCACGGTAAGAATTCACATGGAATTCTGGCTATTCGTGCGGATTATTACGCCGGGTACAAACAAAGCGTTCGAGGCGAACTAGGCGTGGATGCTGAGCAAATCAGGCATGTCGTTCAGAATAAATTCATGCATGACGGACTACTGCCATTGGTTGTTAAAAGTGACAATCCTCATTATCCAATGTTGCAGGAGGATGGAAGCGGATACTATTTTCTGGATGGACAAAAAGTAAGAAAACCAAGGCTTTACCTTCAATTGTCATCCAATCAGATGTCTTTATACTAGGTAAAAAAGCTGATCAATACCTTTTAATGAGTTTTCATTTTGGTATGCACTTATCAGGGTTACTTCGAATTCCTGACCATTATCATTATAACGACTGACTTTTTGGCTAAATAATTCATAATGTCCAAAATATCTTTGTGCCATCAAATGACATCTTATGTTCAGATACATTTCAATTGCCTGCCTGTCAATTATCGTATCCCTGACAGCACTGGCCCAAGAAGAAGGCATCTACGAAACTGAAACTCATACTGGCCAAGGACATTTAAACCGATTGGGACTTTGTTCGGGATTGACCTTCGTACCTACGGATCTTACGAACGACAAAAAAGATTATCTGGCGGTTCCTACCTACGGAATAGAGTATATACGAAAAATAAAAAAGTGGTTCCTCCTGGGTTTCGTGAATGAGTTTGAGTTGGAAAATTACGTGATCGAACACGAGAACGAAGAGTCCATAGAACGATCGTATATTTACGTAGTCTCTGTATTGGCTTTGTTCAAACCAGTAAAAAATCTGGTGATTTTTGCGGGACCCGGATATGAATTAACTTCAGATCACAATTTTGAAGTTTTAAAAATTGGAGTCTCATACGAGTTTGAACTGTCCGAAAAATGGGATCTGGCCCCATTAGTATACATGGACAAGGTATCAGACCTGTATACTA
>DNDT01000396.1 GCA_003487525.1 Flavobacteriales bacterium | reverse complement strand
GAAATGGATTCTTTTTACAACATATCAGGTGAGGCAAACACGTTTCTCGGTGACAATGTATTCATCCATAAAAATGCATCGGTCAACGCCAGCATTTTAAATTCGAAATCAGGCCCGATCATTATTGACGAAGGAGCCGAGGTGATGGAAGGATGCATGATTCACGGCCCTTTCTACCTGGGAAAGCACTCCGTTCTGAAAATGGGCGCTAAAATATATGGTCCCACCAGCATTGGTGAATATTCAAAAGTCGGGGGGGAAGTGAATAACTCGGTCATTAATTCTTACAGCAACAAGGCCCATGACGGATTTCTTGGAAATTCAGTGATCGGTCAATGGTGCAATCTCGGAGCCGACTCAAACAATTCCAACCTGAAAAATGACTACAGCATTGTGAAGTTATGGGATTACGAAAAATCTTCCTTTGTCAGAAGCGGACTCCAGTTTCTTGGTCTAATCATGGGAGACCACTCAAAGTGCGGAATAAACACCATGTTTAATACCGGCACCGTGGTGGGTGTTTCAAGCAATATATACGGTGCAGGTTTTCAGCCCAATTTTATTCCTTCGTTCAGTTGGGGAAAACCGGGTTCGTTCACGACCTACCAATTTGGAAAGGCGATCCAGGTTGGCAAAATCGTCATGGAACGACGAAACCTTATTCTTGACCAGAAAGAGGAAAACGTATTAAAAGCTGTTTTTGAGCGAACGGAAGAATTCAGAGCGGCATTCAATAAAGCGCCATAATTTCTGCATTTGATTCTTTGGCATAGTCATTGCAATGAGGTGAATAATGCAGGTCGCGGGACTTTTACGATTCTTGCTGACAAATTGACTTAATTTAATACATGAAAAAATCGTTCGATATAGATAACTTGATGCTCGGCGGCAGAATTGAGGAAGAAACGGAATTTATTCCGTTGATGACCAACGAAGACGAGGAGCAGATGAACGCGGAGCCTCTTCCGCAGGAGTTACCGATCATGCCGGTTCGGAATACCGTTCTTTTTCCGGGTGTCGTAATACCCATTACCGTTGGCAGGGACAAATCGATCAAGTTGATCAAGGATGCGAATGGCAAAGACAAATTAATTGGTGTCGTCGCTCAAATCGATGAGTCGGTCGAAGATCCGGAAATAAGGAACCTGTTCAGTGTCGGCACAATGGCCAGGATCGTAAAGTTATTCAGGATGCCGGACGGCAACACAACGGTCATTTTGCAGGGTAAAAAAAGATTCAAAATAGAGAGCGGTATTGCTTCAGAGCCTTATTTAACCGCAACAATTTCACCTTATCCACAGGAACAGTTGCCAAAGAGTCCGTCTTTCGAAGCGCTGGTATCATCGATAAAGGACATGGCGCTCAAAATCATTGAGCAGTCACCGAATATTCCGACCGAAGCCAGTTTTGCCATCCGCAACATTGACAGCCCTTCGTTCATGATCAATTTTATCGCCTCGAACATGAATATCGAGGTCGAAGAAAAGCAGAAACTGCTTGAAGAGACCTCCATAGAAACCAGGGCAATATTGCTTTTAAAGCACATGACCAAGGAACTCCAGCTTCTCGAATTGAAAAATGACATTCAGTCCAAGGTCAGGGTCGATCTGGATCAGCAACAGAAAGAGTATTTCCTGCATCAGCAAATGAAGCAGATACAGGAGGAACTGGGAGGAAGTCCGCAGGAGCAGGAGATAAAAGAATTTAAGGAAAAGGCCTCAAAGAAAGTATGGCCAAAGGAAGTTGAGGAGCGATTTGAAAAAGAACTGGGAAAACTTCAGCGGATTAACTCAGCTTCGGCCGAATACGGTGTTCAGATCAACTACCTGGAGTCCCTGGTCGAACTGCCATGGAGCGAGGTTTCGGTGGATAACTTTGATTTGAAAAGAGCAAAAAAGATTCTTGACAGGGACCATTACGGACTTGATCAGGTAAAAGACAGGATACTGGAGCATTTAGCCGTGCTTAAGCTGAAAGGGGATATGAAGTCACCCATCCTTTGTTTGTACGGCCCTCCGGGTGTGGGAAAGACTTCGCTCGGAAAATCGGTGGCCGAGGCCCTTGGCAGAAAGTATGTTAGAATGTCAGTTGGAGGATTAAAGGATGAAGCCGAGATCAGGGGTCACCGAAGAACGTACATCGGAGCCATGCCTGGCCGGATACTCCAGAACCTAAAAAAGGTCAAGTACTCGAATCCCGTTTTTGTTCTCGATGAAATAGACAAACTGGGTCGCGATTACCAGGGCGATCCTTCTTCTGCATTGCTTGAGGTACTGGATCCGGAGCAAAACTTTTCGTTTAACGATCATTTTGTCGAACTGGATTATGACCTTTCGAATATTCTTTTCATAGCCACGGCCAATTCACTGAACAGCATCCAGCCTGCATTGCGTGACAGGATGGAAATCATCGAAATCAATGGGTACACCATTGAAGAAAAGGTTGAAATAGCGAAGAGACATCTGGTGCCGAAACTCATTAAGGAACATGGCATGAAATTGAGTGATGTGTCGTTTTCAAAATCG
>DNDT01000502.1 GCA_003487525.1 Flavobacteriales bacterium | reverse complement strand
TGTTGTAAAAAGAATCCATTTCAATCAGGTTCAGGTCATCATTCATTATCTCGCCATTCATCTTGAAAAAATCCCAAATTTTTTCAAAGAGCTTCACCTGACTAACGGTTTGTTTTGCCGAAAATGCGTTGTTATGGATGAACCCTGTCCGATCATCTCCTGCATTTTGAACGGCCTCCTTCAGACCATTTCCATCAACACGCATGGCGAGAACATCCGTATCCGAAACGAGTTTTTCTCCCGTTTTCAAATCGCTGATCTCTCGTAAAATATCGGTTTCCGGAAGCAAACGGCCATTAATCAGCAAATTGTCGTTTTCGATGGACATTTCGAATTTTTCATCAAGGTAAGCCTCGGTCAGACTTGATGTGCTTGAATCCAGATGCAATTCCCATCTGGCCCTGTTGGTATAGACACCGGACAAAAGGTCTGCTACCGGGCGCGTAAATGAAAGAGGCAGAAACGCAGTTCTTTTTTTGTCATCAAATAAGATGTAATTCATCTCTGATAGTTTCGGACTAAATTAAACTAAAAAATCCCGGCACAAAGGCACCAGGATTTTTCAAATTTCGTTGCAAGCCGACTACTCTTTTGTATGTCGCTCGTATCTTTTTCTAAACTTATCGACCCTACCGGCAGTATCCACAAGTTTGATCTTACCTGTGTAGAACGGATGCGAAGTATGTGAAATCTCAAGTTTTACCAAAGGATACTCATTACCGTCGGTATATTTTATGGTTTCCTTAGTGGCTGCTGTTGACTTGGAAAGAAACATATAATCATTGGACATATCTTTAAATACGACCAATCTGTAGTTTTCCGGATGAATTCCTTTTTTCATGCTAATTTTTTTGAGGGCGCAAATATAAGAAATTCTTTAAATTAATTGATAGACTTTCTTTGTTTAGATGATAAAAGTAGCAGTTTTATTCAGAAATTTTTGAAAAATAATTCGCACCTTTGACAGTACCAAAATCGGGCAAAATATGAGTAAAGTTCACAATTTCAGTGCAGGTCCATGCATTCTGCCAAAAGAAGTTTTAGAAGAGGCCAGTCAATCGGTACTTAATTTTAACAACCTGGATCTTTCAATACTTGAAATCTCACATCGCAGCAAGGACATTATTGACGTTGTATCCGAAGCCGAAAGCCTGGTTAAGGAATTGCTGAATGTTCCCGATGGGTATAAGGTGGTATTTCTGCAGGGAGGAGCCAGTCTGGGATTTCTTATGACCGCCTATAATTACATGAAACTTGATGGAGAGGCGGCGTACATCAACACCGGAACCTGGTCTACCAAAGCAATTGAGGCAGCCAGGGGATTTGGCGAAGTGAAGGTGATCGGAAGTTCGGAAGACCGGAATTTCACCTATATCCCGAAAGGCCTTGGAGTTCCGATGAGCGCCAATTACCTGCACTACACTTCAAACAATACCATTTTCGGAACGCAATTTCACAAAGTTCCGGTGGTCCGATGCCCGTTGATCTGTGATATGTCTTCGGACATATTCAGCAGGGAAATCGATGTTCATCTGTACGATTTAATCTATGCAGGAGCGCAAAAAAACATGGGTCCCGCCGGGTCAACGGTATATATCGTAAAAGAAAGCGGACTTGGCAAAACGAAAAGAGACATACCCGTAATGCTGGATTTACAGACACACATCAAAAATGAATCGATGTATAATACGCCTCCGGTCTATTCGATATATGTCAGCCTGCTCACCATGCGTTGGATTAAAAAACAGGGAGGTGTGGCGGAAATGGGAAGAAGAAACGAAGCCAAAGCCCATTTGCTCTATCATGAAATTGATCACAATCCATTGTTTTACGGCACGGTCGAAGATCTGGACCGGTCATCCATGAATGCCACTTTTAAACTTCACGACGAATCGCTGAGCGAAGAGTTTAACAAGATGTGCGCCGATGCCCGAATTGATGGCATAAAAGGTCACCGTTCCGTGGGAGGTTACCGCGCATCCATGTACAACGCTCTTCCAATTGAAAGTGTACAGGCTTTGGTGGATGTGATGAAAGAATTTGCTGCAAAAAAAGGATAGATGAAAATACTCGCCAATGACGGCCTCGCCCCGGAAGGTGTAAAAATGCTTAAGGAAGCAGGTTATACGGTAATCACAGAGAAAATAAATCAGGATCAGCTCGCACAGGCAATCAACGAAGAAAACTACGAGATTCTTCTGGTGCGAAGCGCCACTCAGGTGCGAAAGAATTTGATCGATTCCTGTCCGGGCATTAAACTGATTGGACGCGGTGGAGTCGGAATGGACAACATTGATGTGGCTCATGCCCGTTCCAAAGAGATAAAAGTGGTGAATACTCCGGCAGCTTCATCCCAGTCGGTGGCAGAATTGGTCTTTGGTCATTTGTTTGGCCTGTGTCGCTTTCTGCCGGATTCGAACAGAATGATGCCCGACAAGGGATCAAGTGAATTCGAAATGCTTAAGAAAAAGTACAGCAAGGGAATTGAGCTGAGGGGCAAAACCCTTGGCATTATCGGTTTTGGACGAATCGGGCAGGCGGTTGCATCCTATGCCCTTGGAATAGGAATGAAAGTAAAAGCCTTCGACACCTATGTTGCATCTGCCGGAATACCGGTTCACATAGAAGGAATCGATCCGGTTTCCGTTGAAATTTCAACGCGATCGTTTGAAGAGGTTCTTATGTCAAGTGATTTCATCAGCATCCACACCCCTGCCCAGAAAGACGGAAAACCCGTTATCACCGAAAAGGAAATTTCAATGATGAAGAATGGTGCCGTTCTTGTCAATGCTTCCAGAGGAGGAATTGTGGATGAAAGTGCCATAGACGGCGCTCTGAAAAGCGGTAAACTGAAAGGTGTCGCTTTGGATGTCTTTTTAAACGAACCAAGCCCCAATGCAGAACTGCTTAAGAATCCGGGTCTGTCGCTTTCTCCGCACATCGGAGCGGCCACGGCAGAGGCACAAAACAGAATATCGCTTGAACTTGCAAGTCAGATTATTGAAACGTTTCAGCATGCCTGAATTAACCAAATAAGACAAACGATTTGGCAAAGATTATTCCTTTCAGAGCTTACAGACCGACCATAGACAAAGCTTACCTTGCTGCCTCCCGATCGTACATCAGTTACTCAAAAAATGCGCTGAGTCAAAAGCTTTCCAAAAATCCTTTTAGCTTTTTACACATTATCAATCCCGATTACAGGGCACAAAAGGAGGCCATCACTTCACCGGATAGACTTCAGAAAATCAAGGATAAATTCATCGAATTTCAGGAACGAAAGATTTACATCAGGGATGAGACGCCCTGCCTCTACATTTATCGTCAGATCAGGGAAGACATGGAATATACAGGGTTGATTGGCTGTATCTCGATCGACGATTACAAAAATGGGGTGATATTAAAACACGAGGCTACCTTGAGTCACAGGGAAGAAACCCTGAAAAACTACCTGAAAGTAGTTGACATCAATGCAGAGCCGGTATGCATGACTTACCCCAGATCAGAAGACATTGCCTATGTCGTTCGG
>DNDT01000021.1 GCA_003487525.1 Flavobacteriales bacterium | reverse complement strand
TGCCTTGGTGTTGCCCAAGAGCATTTAAAACTTCCAAGAAACGTTACTGTCGTAGCAGTTGGTAAATCAACGTATGCTCGTTCAGGAATTCTTGTTAATATCACACCAGCAGAAGCTGGATGGGAAGGTTACCTTACGTTAGAGATTAGTAATTGCACTGGTCTTTTTAATCGTATCTATGCTGATGAGGGCATCACTCAATTGATTTTCCATCGTGGTAAGCCTTGCGCTACTAGCTACCAGGATCGGAAAGGGAAGTATCAAAGCCAGAAAAAAGAAGTAGTTTTTTCTAAAGTCTAGCCATAAGGCTTACCGGAGAATCGCTTTGGTTTTTCAGCGTAATTAGTTCCGCCTCCACGACCAAAGCGATCTCCATCAAAGTAACCAGGGACATCTCCTCCTGGTCCTAGTGGGTAATCAATCTCCATTTTCTGGCGATACTTGCCTGCAGACCGAGCTGCTCTCATGTATTTTGCAACACGGCTTTGTTTGTTATTTAAAGATCTAGCAATACCAGCTTGATCTTCATCGAGTCTACGCAAATCAGTATCATAAATTCGTTCTGGGTTGAGGTCAGTGACCTCACTTCCAGAGCTAGCTGAATCTTTTAATGGATCGTAGTTTAAGTCAAACAAAGCTTTTATCTGATTTTGCCATAGTATTATTGTAAGAGGAATAAATCAATCTAAAAATGTTAATGAATGCCGCTGGTTTTTTAGATAGCTTTGTACAAGACGAAGTTAACTGTCGTTGCCTGACAGAAGCTGACTTCGGTCAACCTCTTGATAATGCAGATAATGATGTACCTTTGTATGATATGTACAATCGTGGATTGGCAGCATGCGAAGAGGGCATGGAGAGGAAGAATCTGTCGCTAGAGGATTTAAAGCGGCCGGGAAAGACGGGTTACATTCCTTCAGTGGAGGAAGCTCATATGTATCCGGGGACCCTTCCAATGCCGTCAACAAGAGTAGGCTTGAATCTTCCTCCGGCGAATTTAACGACGGAAGAGATTTTATCTCAACAACGCCGTGGGATGATGATAGGTTGATAGACAATCCTTTAACGATAATAGCTCCCACCGGTGTAAATACTGGTGCATTTGCCCCTAAGAATCCTGATATGGTTAACCATCCATCTCATTATTCTTCTGACAAGATTGAGTGTATTGAAGCCATCCAAGCACAATTAACCAAAGAAGAATATAGAGGGTTCCTAAAAGGTAACGTCGCCAAATACATTTGGAGAGAAAAACATAAAGGGGGTGCTGAATCTTTAAAGAAAGCTCAGTGGTACTTGGAACGGCTTGTTGAACTTGATCAATCTCTCTGACGCCAGTCTTCGTTTTTTTCTTGGCTAAACCATTCAACAATATCATCTGCACCTTTAAAACCGGTGCGATGATTTGTTGGGTCTGGATCACCAAGATCCATTGCATTCATAAATCCATCTAAATCATTTTGATTCATCTCTGGATTATAAGCAATGCGTCTTGCTTTCCTAAGCATTTCACCTGCTGAACGATTTGCCTTGCCAAGTTTTTCGGCCCAGATCAAATCATTTAATTGAACCTCTTCTTGTTTTGCAATTCGCTTGCAAATAAATTCAAGCTTCAATCGATATTCAGTTGACAACATTTCAAGATTTCCTGCAGGACTAATTGGATCAAATAGGTTCAAAAGGATCTTCTTCGTCCTCATCTTCTTGCATCATGCAAGCAGCAAGCTCAGCAAGTTCTAATTCAGTGGGAACATCAAAATCAATCTTGATGTTTTCACTATCCATTATTTCTTTTATTGCTTGCCACTCAAGCAAGCGTTGGTGATAAAGATTTAAAAGTGCAGCATGCAGTTCTTCCCAAGTCATGTCTTGAGCTTGAATCTCTGCTTTACGCATAGAAAATTGAAGCTCTAATGGCAAAGTAAACTCTTGAGGTTCGGGGATACTGTCCATTAGCTTTTCCATTTTCCTTTCTATATTCTAATCTAACCAAAAGCCTTTATTGATATCGAATTCATTTCCAAAATCCGCCAGGATTTGTGGCGGAATGCTTTCTTCTAGTTTACGAATTGCTCTAACTTGGTTGGGAGCAGCCACATAATTACGAAAAGCGTGTAGCAAAATTTCGGTTGATCCCCAGGCCGAGTCATNNATTGTGTTCACAATCAAAGATCCATCTTGAAAATTGTGCTGCAACTTCAGACCAATTTTCATTTTCAATGTGTTCTGGAAGGCAAGTAAAAATAAAAGGTGACCATCCAATCGAATGAATGAATGAAATTAATGCTTCTCTCATCGAAACATCGATATGAAGATTTAATTTTTCTAAATCCTCATCAATTAATTCAATTTCACTTTTTACATACTCCAGTGCTTTTTCTTTTGTGCAACAGTGCTCACCACTTACTGGCTCACCGTCAGGATAGTATTGAGTGCCGTAACCAATGGTAAAAGGCGCATCACCGGTACAAGGATCGGGATACGCCTTTTCATTGAACCCTTCGTATTTACAGATTAAATCTATTGCATTAGAAAAGTTCAAAATACTACTGGTAAATCATTACCAATAATATAACAATTTACTTACCTTGACCACGTAATTTTTTTCTTCCGTGATTAGTTTTTGAATGTTTGCCTTGTCCTTGTCGTGTTTTCTTGGGAGAACCCTGGATGTAGCCACCGCCTTTCTTCATTGAAAGAAAAAACAACTGTTACCACTTTACCTTATGCGACC
>DNDT01000045.1 GCA_003487525.1 Flavobacteriales bacterium | reverse complement strand
GTTCGCCGTCATGAGTATGTTGTAGTCGGAGTAGAATTTTGGGATCATGTAAGCCGACTTTGGTCGAATCGGGATTGGGATAGACAATATCAACAATGTTTTTGATAGCGGCGTTAAATTTGTCATTATCGTTTTCTTTGTATGTGAAATATTGATATTTTCCCATAGTGCATCTGACTAATGGGGTGTATTTCATTTGTCTATCTGGTGGCAACGATTTGAATTTGGGAATAATACCCATATCAATACGTTGTGGAAAAGAATAAGGATTAAGACCTCGAAGATAGCTAATGTATCCGCGTGAAAACTCTCTAATTTTTTTGAGTCCATCCGATTTAAGTGTATTCATATTTTGCCCTTCAAAAACATCTTTGACACTGAGATGTTCACCTGTACCGAGTTTGACGATATTGAGTAGTTTAACAATTTCGAAAGCGCGGTGCATCATTGGTGTACCTGTCATAAGAATGAGTCGTAAATTTTTAGAGCGGTTGTAAATGTATTTTACTGCTTTACCCCAATCATTTTCTGTAATATTATGGGCTTCATCAATAATGAGAATGCAATTATCAAGATTTTTGATCACTCCTTTTGTTGGAAGTTTATACATTAATTTCTTCTTAATGTTTTTTTCTTCGTTATCCGGTTGGATCGGCGCTCTCCGCGAGTCATCAGAATCTTCGTCAAAATCTTCGTCAGAATCTTCGTCGCCCCCTCCGCGGACGTCTCTTTCTTTTTCACCAATTGTCTTATGTTGAAATTTTTTGTAGCTCATAAATTTGTAATATCCATCATATTTTTTATTACTTAATCTTTTATAGATGCGTTTTATCATTATTGCGTATCTTTCGCGATGTTTAGGATTAGAGCTTTTTTGAAGATANNACATGGGTACAATAAAGTATCTTTGAAATTATTTTTTGCTTCTGCGTTTGAGATAATATATACTCTTGCTGGAATACCGCTTTCATTCATTGTCCGGATATAGTCTTTGAATCCTTCCGCAATACTAATGGCACCACGAGTCTTACCACTACCCATACCATGAAAAATGAGGACATTATTGTAGGGAGTGTTTGGACTGATGAGATTTTGCAGGAACTTTTGTTGGGGCAGAAGTTTGAATTCATCATCACCAGTGTATGTACATAGACTATCATCGGGGCTGATTGGAGTTTGGCGATTAATGTAAAACTCTTTTTTGTGGTGAATTTTACGAAAGAAATCAGGATCTTTGGGTTCAGGATAATAAATAAAAGAATTATCTTTTTNNAACCACTGTGCAACAGCTCACAATACGGGTTCTTGCAAGCATGAGGTCCATAATGGTAAGCAGTGGGACACGCTTGTTTATGGATCAGATGCGCACAGTACTCACGTCCTTTGCAAATACCCTCAGGTTTCTCGCATGGACCTGGTACTGGCTCACGCAATCTATGACTGTATCCGCACGAAGGACCTGCTGGACAATATCCAGTAATGTACATTGGACATGGTACCGTCGATGGATCAACAGGCGTCAACCCATTTGGCACGGGTACCATACCTGGTTTCAGGTGATATCCTGGACACCCCTTTGGTGTCTCATTTTGACGGGTGCATTGTCCGTCGATCGCAAATAGTGTTTTGCTCCCTTTTGGTACTGCAGTGCACCAGCCAAAAGTCGCCTTGCAACACAACCCTGTGTCAGGACACATGATTGCATGTTTTTCTTCGCCAAAATGTACCGCAAAAGGGCAAACGTACTGATGAAACTTGTGAGCACAGGCACCGGTTCCTGAGCTGCCACCACACAGCTCATGTGGTTGATTGCAGGTACCTTCTCGAAGTCCCTTATGCGATGCAGCATTTTGACAGTTCTTGCCTGCATTACAATAACCATGCTCTTTCCACCATTTGCATGTGCCACCCTTGAATTGATTGGCGGGAAGGCCTGGTTCCTGAGCGACGCGAACTGGAGTGAACACCGACGTGATGATTGGAGTTGTGCCCCATAACCATGTACTAAAGATGCCAATCATCTTTGGTTTCGACATCTTTTTCTCATTCTTGAGAAACTGAAAGAAGAGTTTGTCCAAGGAGGTTGTCTTAAAGATATTTTTGATCTCTTCAAGACCACCGTGCGTGGCATCTTCAATCATGTCGATGAAGGTCTGTCTTGCATTAAGATCGTTTGTTGTCTTCATCGACCAGCGAAGCCATTCAATCCACAAATAGCTGATACTCTCAGCCATTTTGTTCAAACACAGTTGAGAACAAAAAGGAAAATTTGGGTGTTATTTTTTCAATTTGAATATCCTGTTGCGTTAAGTACTTACTTAAAGGCAATTCTTAAATATTAAATATTTAGAAGAGTGAATGTCGTCCGGTACCGTAAAAACTGATGTTCGAAAGGAGTCTATTACACTTTTGCGTAAGTACATTACAGATAAAAAGAGTTTATCTCAGATTGAGAAGAGTATTATGGAATATACGTTGATTAATGCTCAGCAAAATGGGATGTGGAAATCGTGGGACAATCCGGTCTTTGTAAACATGTATGTTTCTAAATTACGGAGTATTTTGAATAATTTAGACCCAACCGGGACGGTAAAAAACACCTATTTATTGCCAGCGATTACCGAAGGAAAAGTAGACCTGTCCCGTTTGGCATTTATGGAACCAGTCGAGCTTTTTCCGGAGCGGTCTAAGGCTTTAATTGATAAGTTTAAGGAGCAAGAAAACACGTTATATTATCATAAACCGGTGACTAGCAAGGCATATACATGTGGTAAGTGTAAGAAGAGTACATGTCTGGTGCAGCAGTACCAAAGCCGTAGTTGTGATGAAAGTGCCACGACATCGATTTCCTGTCTATATTGTGGGAATCGGTGGGTACATAATGGATAAAAATGATTTTTAAACTGATGGAATCATAACTAGATAATATTGTTTCCGACTCTACGAAGAATGGATAACAACGTCGACGGTGATACCATGGCTGATGACTATAATAAGATTCTGAGATATCTTCAGAATTTGAAAATCCCTGAGAGCGCAATCGAAGAAGCTGCCATGGAAGTCGACAGCAAAGTCATCATGGCTGATGAAAATAATGTTCTCAACCGGACCCTTGTTATGTCCATAGTGACAGTGTCGTTTCAATTGCTGAAACGAAAGAGGTCTATAATCTTTTGGGTGGCGAGGATATCTATGGGTTACCCTTGCTAATTGGTGACTATGACGATTTGGAAAAGGGAATCTTCATGCAAGATCATCAAGCGAAGTGGAAAGCCTTGCGGTTTTCCAAGGATATCGAGACTAACACCCTGGTCAGATACTGACCGGGTTTTTTTGTCTTTACGTAAGCCTGTTACTTCCCGTTCATCTTGGCCATTAACGTCATACTTTAGCACGATACGAAGCGAATCAAGGTACATTGAACTTCGTAACAAGAGCGGGGTGGGGGACGGTAGGTCGTAAACCTTCCATTTTTCTTCAAAGAGTACCCAACCGAGAACCCTTTAAAAACAGGAAACTGAAAAAAAACGGTTATTTCTTTTCAAAAAGGCGCCATTGTGAAAGAAAAATTTCTTAACGTAGACTTTTTTGGATATGATGAGCGCTATTACTTGCAATCACTCCCGTCATATATCTGGCTGCGGAGAATCTTGTACACCCTTATTAAAAGGTGCCTGGATTTCCATAAATGAGTGTGCCCAAGATGTGACGTCGCTTGGTTGGGTGCAAAAGCGAAAAGATATGCCAGAGTTCCTCTGCCCTCATCACGCTACCATTCGTGATGGCAAAGAAGGAGCAAGTCTCGCTGTACCATCACATCAACCAGGTATTAAGGGTTTAAAAATGCCTTCTTACGCTGATCTCATTAAGGCTCACCCCGATGTCTACAGCGAAAAAGGTGGAGAGATGTTCATCGAGTTGAACAAAAATTCTGGCCAAGGTGGCCAAGATATTGGGCGCTATGGGTTCCCTAATGACCGTAAAGGGCTATCGCCCACATATTTACCCGTTATTCCTACACCAAACGGGGCCCCATGCAATGTTTCGCTGAAGCATGCGAACATCGTATGGAATGGGAAGAACTGGGTTTTCACCACATTGAAAACCCATCAGGGTGCGGCTTGGGTGTTGCGTTCGTACAACGAAACGTTCGAAAACCCTACTGACTTCATCTTGAGAAACGGGGATGTGATTAGGATGGGGAACCATGGGTATTATATTACCCTTGTGTT
>DNDT01000010.1 GCA_003487525.1 Flavobacteriales bacterium | reverse complement strand
CGCTTTCAAAGTTGAACACAAACGGATTGTACACATTTTCCTCGTTCGATTTCTTGTCGATCCGGTAAGTCAGCCGGTCCGAGAAAAGAGATACAATCTTTCCAAAACCATCTGCATTTGCCAGCAGAACTTCGGGCTTGATAAAAATGACCTGATTGAATATATTGGTGTACGCCCGTTCATACTCGTTTGACGGAAGGAAAACCCGGTTGTAAATCCCTTCTCCCGAAGTGGGTGCGATGAAGAATTCATTTTTCTGTTGGATGCCATCGTCGTTCAGGTCATTCCAGACATAGTTTCCCTGGCCGGGGTCAAGGGGGCCTTGGTACACCACTTCCTGTTTTATTTCAAGTCCGGAACCAACTTCATAATACGACTGCCAGGTCACAAGTCTCTTGATAAACAGCCCGCGGTAATCAAGTTTGCCAAGAAAACTTTCATCCCTGGCTGTATTGAAATCGACCCTGCCCTGAATGTTTTCTCCCGGATTGCTTCTGATAATTGCAGAATCGAGAATGTTCAGTTTGCGGTAGGTCAGTTTGGTCAGGAACTGATGGTACGGATTGCTTTGAAGAAAGAGTTCAAAACTCAAATCTTCGGACTGGCTTGCCGATTTAAGGTAGTTGAACGTGAGGTCGGGAAGGTAATCCGTCCTTGTCAAATACGAAACCTTGTATCCGTTTCCGGACGAATCCGCGTTTTCAACATAGGCCTGCCACCACGTCCACCTGCAACTTGAAGACGAAAGGGTGTCGCTTTTCCCGATAAATTTCTGGCTATTTTCCTCATCTGTTTCAAGCCCCAGTCTCAGCTTCCAGATCTTTTGAGAAACAAGGGCATTGTACCGAAGAAAGGTGGTGACGTTGTCTCCCTCACTGTTCAAATAGGAACCCCTCGCCCGTGCATCAAACCCTCTGTGTTTAAATACGCCAAACAAGCTGTTGTTCAGCCCCTCATAAGAGCCTACATCCTGATAACCACTCACGGAGTAGGATATTTTTCCCAATCCTGTTTTAGATAATCCGAGGTACCCTTCGGCCAGATGCTGGTCGTTTTCCGTTCCATTCGGATCGCCTGAGGANNACCGACCTGAAGCGCTCTATTTCCTTGAATTGCTTTGACACAAACTCATAACTGGCACCGACGTCAAGGTTGAGGGGATTTACATCATTCGTAATGGGAATACTGTTGTCCTGTTTAAGTAAAAATCCATAGGCTTCGTTGTCATTGTCGTCAATTCCGGAAAAGGTGTTGACGTCGCTGACGGTGTATGCCCCTTCATACTCGATGGACGAGTGTTTTGTAAGATTGTATTTTCCGCCAAGGGTCAGCATTTGCCTTCTTTTGGGAGTAACAATGGTGGTAATAGGCATGTAATTTCCCCGCATCTGGCCGGTTATGGAATCTCTCGGGACAAACAGAAATACCTTTCCGTTTGCATCGGACGCAGTCTGGACATAATCTCCCTTGTTCTGGCCGAGAAAGCTGAACCCCACACGCCAAACCGCACTGTCGGGATCAGTTGAGTACACAAAGAAAGAATCCGGCCCAAATGGATGCGTTTTAAAAATCAGTTTGTAAAAGATTTCATTGCTTAAATCGGCAGCCGTATCGTAGCCAATATTCGGCACAACCGCTTTCCCAAGGCTGTCTCCAATGGCTGCGAGCACACTTTTTTCGCTGCTGCTCAAATCCCTGTCCAGCGGCTGATTTTTATTGTCGCCTTCATTGTAATAATTCACCTCGATTTCCTTCTTATCGTCGCCGTACCCGCCTTTAATGTGGTACATCGAACGCGCGTAGTATCGATCCGAATATTGAAATTCGACCGAGATTCGCTTGTCTTTTGTTATTATCTGATTCGGGGTAAAGGTCAGTTCGGCAGCATTGTAGTCGATCACGTAATCGTAATTCTGACCCCGCTTCATTAGTTTACCGTCGATGTACACTTTTTCCGTTCCCGAAATCACCACGATAAAAGACTCGTTCTCGGCACCCGTCAATCGATATGGTCCTTGATTTCCTTCAACCCCGTTAATTCTGTTTAGGGCAAACTTTCCTTTTGAAACCGCGGCACCAACACTTGCGTAATATTTTTTATTGTTTTTCAGTTGCCTTCCTTCTTCGTCGGTCGTAATAAGGGCTTCCGCCCTTCCTCCCTGAAGTGACTTGTTGTATTTCAAAAAATGATTGTTCAATCCATTCTGAATCCTGAAATCACCGGCCGTCAATTTGTATTTGTCGTTGTACAACTGTATAAAAACACGGTCGAACTCCTGAAGCTGCTGGGTATTTCCATCGGGCTGAATGGGCAGGTTTCCGTCTGAAATGGCTGCAAGAATTTTCACGTCTTCGGTTACCTTACCCGACAATTGCAGGTCGAGGTTGGAGTTGACCGCCAGATCCTGGTTGTTTCCCATGCTGACTCCCCGTGAAATACTACCGCTTTTGTTTAAACCCTCGATGTTAAAGAAATCTTCGCTGGCTTGATTGACCGTGTAGACAAATGGATTTTTCAAGTCCTCCTGGTCCGGTTCCAGCAGGCTGATTTCCTTGTGTTTGTAATCCTGCGATAAATTGAAAGGAAAAGTTCGGTAATACGCTTTGAATTCTGTCGGAAATGGCTTTGAACCTCGTTTTGGATATATCGTCGATTTAAAATAACGAATTACATACCGGCTCGTATCGATGAGGGTCATCCTGCTATCCCTTAGTTCAACACTACCCGGAACCAGGCTCAGGGAATCCAGCACAATGCTGTCCCCCGACATGCTCAACGTTTTAAAACGAAGATTTGATGGTGATTGCGCAGTCAACCCAAGTGAAAGGGTCAATGACAAAATTATAAGGAGTATAGATTTCAAGCGACGCAAAAATGCTCTTCCGGTAAAAGTAACGCATATTGCAGTGATTTATGCGAAAGTTGATTTCCGGGCGTTTGTTCCTGAACATTGTTAAATGATTATTCCGCTGGAGAATAGTAAATTCACAAGAGAAACAACGTCATCCATTGTTGAAAAGACACATTAAATTTTTCGGGCTTTTAATGCTGTTATTCTGGTCAGGGAAGAGCAACGCTCAGTTAAATCAGGAGTTTGTTTTTAACGGAAAGATCACTGATCACAATTTTCATGCCATCGGAGGAGCGCTGGTTAAAAACCTCAGAACAAATGACATTGGCATTACTGATACCAACGGTTTCTTTACAATCAATGTCGTGTGGAATGACAGTTTATTTGTCCATGCAATGGGTCATGAAATTAAAATCGAGCACATAAAACCCGGCATGGATCGACTCATTGCACTGAATAGCTTGAGTGTTCAACTAAAAATTATAGAAGTGGTTTCGCAAAAAGACTGGGATGATTTTAAAAAAGAATTCCTGTCTGACGATCTTCCTGCCGACAAGATCAATACCGATGGCCTTCCTGCGGGAAAAATAAATCAGGTTCCACCTCAATACCGAAGCAACGAATTTCAAGATGGACCAAAACTTGGGAATTTCATCATAAATCCTATTTCTTCGATTGCATCGGTGATGAATGAAAAAGAAAAAGAAAAGCGGAAAATCAGAAAATTGCTGCGGTCCGAAGAAGGTCAGGAAGTTTACTGGAACACCGTAAAAGAGGATTCCATAAGGGAATATTTGAATGTTCCGGATTCCCTGATTGAAGATTTTATCGTTTATTGCAATTCGAAGATCGAAGACAAGTACCTGCAAAGTTCATACTACTATCAGGAATTGATTTTATCTCTATACCCCACGTTTATAGAAGAACGAAAAAAGAAGTGAAGGTCATTTCATACAACATTAACGGGATCAGGGCGGGATTGAAAAAGGACTTTATATCCTGGCTAAAAGCTGCCAATCCGGACGTGCTTTGCCTTCAAGAGGTAAAAGCCAATCGGGATCAAGTTGATCTTTCGGGGTTAGAGGATTTGGGATACAGGGTCTATCTCCATTCCGCTGAAAAGAAAGGCTATAGCGGAGTAGCCATTTTATGCAAAGAGGAACCGGTGAACGTGACTTACGGTTGTGGAATGAACGAATATGATATTGAGGGTCGTGTCATCAGGTGTGATTTTTCCGATTTCAGCGTTATGAGCGTTTACATGCCAAGTGGTGCGAGTAAACCGGAACGTCAGGATTTTAAACTGAGGTGGCTGGTTGATTTCAGGGAATACATTTCAGAAATCAGAACGGCTTTGCCCAAACTGGTAATTTGCGGTGATTTTAACCTGTGTCACAAACCCATCGACATCCATAATCCGTTTGGACTGGATGGATACCCCGGATTTACTCAAGTAGAGCGTGACTGGATGACTTCTTTTCTTGATGATGGTTTTGTGGATACATTCAGGGAATTCAATCCAAACCCGAACCAATACAGTTGGTGGAGTTACCGCTCCGGCGCCCGATCCAAAAACCTGGGCTGGAGAATAGATTACGTCTTGTCCACGCACAACATGAAAGACCACTTAAAGCGGTCCGCGCACCTGACAAGTGCACACCACTCAGACCATTGCCCGGTTATGACCGAATTCGTCTAGGCGTTTTCAAACCTGATATGTTTAAAAGTCCCTGATTCATCCCTACTTGCAGGGTGCAGATTCACGTACTATTGTATAAAATACCCCTCATGACCTCTTTTAGCAGTAGAAAATACCTCGCCCCGTTTGCACTATTCATTGCATTAACCGCATGTGTACCACAGAAAAAATATTCGGAATTACAGGCCGGGTATAAAAAATGCCAGGAGGAAAACGAGAAGTACATTTCTCAAATACAGGATCTTGAAGCGTCTCTTGAAAAAGAAAAACAGAGCAATACCGATCTCAGTGCCCAGGTGAGCGAACTGGCAAAGGATACAGCCAGGCTTGGAAATCAATACCGTCAATCTAGAAATTCGTACAACAAACTGAGTGCGTCCTATGATCTGATGTCTGAAAACAAAAACCGAATCCTTGCAGAAAACGCACAGGAAACCAAAAAGCTCATTGAAGACCTCGAAGCTGCCCAGCGAAACTTACAGGGAAAGGAAGACACCCTGAAAACCCTGGATGAAGCGCTTAAAATACGTGAAGCCAAACTGGCCCAGGTGCTCAGCGAGCTCGACGCAAGAGAAAAGCGAGTCAAAGAATTGGAAGACATGCTGGCCAGAAAAGACAGTGCCGTAAGTGCCATTAAAAAACGTGTGCAAGACGCTCTGCTCGGCTTCGAAAACAACGGCCTGACCATCGAACAGCGAAACGGAAAGGTCTATGTGTCACTTGAAGAAAGCCTTCTTTTTGCACTCGGCAAATACGAAGTTGATGCCAGGGGAGTGGAAGTCCTTAAAAAACTCGCGGTTGTTCTGGAGCAAAATCCGGATATCAACATCACCGTGGAAGGACATACGGACAACATTCCCCTAAAGGGTACCGGAGACATCAAGGACAACTGGGATCTCAGTGTCAAGCGCGCTACGTCGGTTGTAAAAATTATCACGAGCAACTCAAAAGTCGATCCGACCAGGTTAACTGCATCCGGAAGAAGCGAGTACATTCCGCTGGACAAAACAAATACGAAAGAAGGTCGTCAAAAAAACAGGCGAACCGAAATCATACTCGTTCCGAAACTGGACGAGCTCTACGAATTCCTAAACGAAGGATAAAACCTCCTACGTTCTGTTCCAATTCTACACTGCCACCCGATTAAGTTCGGGTGGTTGGAACAGATATTTGTGGGATTTGGTTAGTTGGTTATTTGGTTANNTTTGCTTATTGGGTTATTTGCTCAACCTATATCTAGGACGCACAAATCAGAGATCAGAGTTCATAAATCAGACATCCTTTTAACCTCTCACCCCTTGTTTGATTCTTTCCAAATAAAATAATCCGCCTTTTGCTTTTTGCGGTCCTTGGGTACTTCCCGCAATGGTTCGCAGGGTTTCAGTGATTTTCGGCAATCGTCCGGAAGTTGTTGATAGAGTTTTGTTCCCTGGGTTTTCCAGTCAGCCATTTCATCGCTGACCTCCTTTACCACCCTGGCCGGGTTTCCAACAACTACTTTTCTGTCTTCGACAATCATTTTACTCGGCACGAAACAAAGCGCACCGACCACGGATTCTTTGCCTATTACGGCCCCATCCATGATAACGGCATTCATTCCGATCAGGCAGTTTTCACCGAGCGTTCCCCCGTGTATGATGGCACCGTGTCCGACGTGAGCGGATTTTTTCAGGTGCACCGTGGTTCCCGGAAACATATGGATGGTACAATTTTCCTGAACATTGCAGCCGTCTTCAATAATGATCTCACCCCAGTCCCCCCTGATCGCTGCCCCGGGACCGATGTAGACATTTTTACCGATAATCACATTTCCGGTAACGGTTGCATTGGGGTGTATAAATGCCGTTTCATGAATCACCGGTTTAAATCCGTCAAACTCAAAAATGTTTGCCATTATCTCGAAGTGTAATTCGGATTTTCAAGTACAACCGCATACCCCTGGCCTACGCCAATGCACATGGTGCACAGTGCATACCTCAGGTTGCGCTCGTTCATTTCAAGGGCAGCCGTATAGGTAATTCTGTTTCCAGACATACCAAGCGGATGACCAAGTGCAATGGCGCCGCCATTTGGATTAACCCGGGCATCTTTATCGTCCAGACCCAGGTTTCTCATACATGCCAGACTTTGCGCCGCAAACGCCTCGTTAAGCTCGATCACTTCCATTTGATCAAGCGTCAGTCCTGCCCTTTTCAAGGCTAGTTGCGATGCTTTTACCGGTCCGATGCCCATGATTCTCGGTTCAACACCAACCACGGCGGCACTGACAATTCTGGCGAGCGGTTTCAGGTTTTTTGAAATTACGGCAGCGTCGGATGCCATTAAAACGGCAGAAGCACCGTCGTTCAGACCGCTTGAGTTACCGGCCGTTACCGTTCCCCCTTCTTTCCTGAAGGCACCCCGAAGTTTACCGAGTATTTCCAAACTGCTATCGGATTTTACAAATTCATCCTTTTCGAAAACAATGGGGTCACCTTTGCGCCTTTTAATGCTGACCGGTACAATTTCTTTTGCAAGACGTCCATTGTTTTGAGCCGCTGTCGCTTTTTGCTGCGAAGCCAGGGCAAAAGCATCCTGATCCTGCCTGTTTATCTTGTAAAGATCCACCAGATTTTCGGCCGTTTGTCCCATTCCTTCCGTTCCGTACAACTCCTCCATTTTTGGATTTATAAACCTCCACCCGAAACTGCTGTCGTGCATTTCGGAATCCCTTCCGAAAGCGGTTGAGGCTTTCGAAATAACCCATGGTCCCCTGGTCATGTGTTCGACTCCGGCACTAATGAAGATGTTCCCATCTCCATGCTGAATAGCCCTGCTGGCATGAACAATTGCCGACATTCCCGAGGCACATAATCTGTTTACGGTCTCCCCCGGAACTTCAAAAGGCAGGCCGGCAATCAGCAAGGCCATTCGGGCAACGTTTCGATTGTCTTCTCCCGCCTGATTTGCGCAACCCATAATTACATCGTCGATCTCATTTCCTTCAATTCCCACATTTCTCTCCATTAATGATTTAATCACATGTGCAGCCAGATCATCGGTCCTGACCGGAGAC
>DNDT01000505.1 GCA_003487525.1 Flavobacteriales bacterium | reverse complement strand
ACCATGTGAACCAAAATGAAGATACGCGATTGCCTTTCCGGTCAATACCGTTTGATGTCAGTTCAACCGTTACCGGATCTCCTGTTTTCATTGCTTTTTTTATGGCCAAATCAAGGTTGTCATCGGCCTTGCATTTAAAATAAACCCGTTCCCTTGCTCGTTCAATGAACTCGGCTTTCATCGAAACGATAATCAGTGCCAGATCAGCCCCTGACTTGTTAATTTCATTGACCACAAGCAGTGCGGTGGAAAACTCGGCCGCCATGCTTTGTGCAGCAAAATACATTGATTTGAAGGGATTTTTAGTCATCCACTTGAATGGAATGCTTACCTCGCAGACATTATTTTCAAAAAGTACGGGTCTAATGCCTGCAAACAGTGCAAGGGGCAGGTAACGCAAAAAGAAGATTCTGCGTAATATGGGGTTTTTAAATCTGTTTACCACAAATCGCCAGGTGCTGAACTATTCGACCAACATCTTTATTTTAGCTCTGATATCTTCCGCATCTGCTTTTGAAGCTTCCATCTTGTCAAGAACCTCTTTCACCAGAGGATTGTCCTTTACATTGCTGCCAAAAAATCCAAGGTTATTCTCGTACTGTTTGATTCCCGATTCGATCTTTTGCAGTTTCTCGGTAAGCGCGTTGTACTCATTCCGTATCAGCTCATCGCTGTTTTGCGCGCTCTTCATCACTTCAACTTTCATGGAGAAAAGCTGATCTTTAACCTCCGATTCTTTTTTGCCGGATTCCTTTAGTTTTTCGGCGACAAGTTTCTTGAATGTGCCTTCAATTATTTCTTTTTGTTCGACCGGTACATATCCAACTTCATTCCAGTCTTTACTCAGTTCATTGATGGATGATATTCCGGCATCTCCCTTTTCAACTTTCAGCGATTTCAGTTTCTTCAGCAGCGCTTCTTTTTTTACCAGATTATTTTTCTCACGTTCCTCCCTTCCGTCAAAATAGGCTTTTCTGGCATCAAAAAAGTGATTGGTAACTGCCCTGAATCGCTTCCAAAGCTTTTGTTCCTTCCCTTGTGATGCAGGCGGTATTCGTTTCCATCTATCCTGAAGCTTCTTCATTTCCATCGAAGTCCCTTTCCAATCCATGCTGTCCTTTATTTTCTCCGCCGCTTCGATCAACTTTATTTTCCGCTCCTCGTTCTCTTTGAAAACCTCCTTCATCCCTTCATTAAAGCCTTCACGAATCTTAAAAAAATCGTCGGTGGCCTTTTTGAATCTTTTCCAGATCTGATCATTTTTATTCTTGCCCGCAAAACCTACTTTTTTCCACTCCTCCCTAATTTCATTCAATCTTTTCATCGCCCTGTTGGACTGCCTAAGGTCTTCGATCTTCTCTTCGACCAGTTCTTCGAGTGCCTTGCACAATTCCTCTTTTTTCTCCAGATTACTGTGCTGACTTTCTTTCAGATGTTTGTAGTGATCCGAAATTCGCTTGTGAACCTGACGCACGTTTTCCCAAAAGTCATCCCTCACCTGTTCCCATTGATTCTGATACGTCGGACCGATTTCATCCCATTCCCTGACATAGGTTCCGATCAAATCGCGTACTTCTTTCAGGCTCGGCAATGTGATCAGTGACTTGACCTTTTCGGTCAGTTCGAGTTTGAGCTGAAGGTTTTTCTTCAGGTCGTATTCCTTAAGCGTCTTGTAAATATTTATCTGGTAAAAGAATCGTTCAATTACATGGCTGTATTGACGCTGCAACTCTTTATAGTCAGCCGAGGGAACGGCACCTGTTGCGTTCCATTCATCCTTTAATTTGGTCAGCTTTTCAAACGCATGCCCGATGTGTTGTTCTTCTTCGACAAGTTTTTCAAGATCCTCCAGAATCCGCTTCTTGGTATCCAGGTTCCTCGCAAGCTCGGCAGTGCGGTGCTCGTCCCATTCTTTTTTTCGTTGATTGAATTCTGTCATGAGCTCAGTAAAACGCTGATCCATTTCATCGTGTACAGGCTTCACCTCCTCTCCTTCAATCGCCTCTTCGGACTTGCTTTTTAACTGTTTTTCACTCTCTGATTTTACCAGCGCAACAAAGGCTGTTTTCAATTCTTTGACCGCCACAATAATTTGATCAAAGGCAACTTCCTGTTTAAGTGCCTCCTCCAGTTTTTGTATCAGATCTTTTTTTTTATCGGACATAATCAATGTGCAAGGTATTCACGGTCTAGGGCAAATTTAATATATATAGCTATTCATTGTGTGACCAATTGCAAGGAAGATACTCGATCCGGGCAATTTGACAAAATCACCCTGCAATTATGGATTTGGTAGGCTGTTTTTTCATTCACATCCTTCATGGGATCATAAATCAATTCCTGTTCCATTCGACTGACTGGTCAATTAAAATTAGTTAACGCACAGATTTTACAGGTAAATAAGATCCAAATAGAATTACGTTCGAATAATCCTATTCGCCGGAAAAACTCTTCAGCAGTTTGATTGCGGAAGTTGCCTCTTCTGCTCCATTTACCTTCAGTGTCGTTTTGGAATACTGATTTCGGCTTTTTGTTTTGATGATGCTTCGGTCAATGCAATTCGGATAAAAATCCTTGCAGGCGATAACCAGGACAAGGTCATTTTCATTGAAATAAATCTCATCCCAGTTTATTTCGGAGGTTTTGAAAAATTCTTTTCGGATAAGTTCCCCGTTTTTCACAAATTTTATTTCGATCCCTTTTTTTGTTTGAACAAATTCGTATTTCCCGCTAAAAAGAGGTTTAACTCCGTTAACGCCTGCGTTTGGGCCATTATGCCGGTGCAAAGGATAATCGTTATTGCGAAACAAATTGTCTTCATGATGATGAAAGGCTTGTTTCGTAAAGTTAGCCAAATCATTTTGAGGCTTTCGGTGCTTTTGCAATAATGTACTATTTTCGTTAGGCAAGGACTTGTATGAGGATTACTCAAATCAGATTAGCCGTCATTGTTTGCATTTGCTTGAGTTCATTGAAGCTTATTGCCCAGGAATCATCCATTCAGGTGTATGGCAAGATGAAATTAGAAAAGGGCAGCCTGGACGGAACAATTGAAGTATTCATTGACGGAGTGCGCGATTCGCGCAGAAAGGTAAGTGGCTCTGGAAAATTCAACTATATTCTGGAAGCCAATAAAGATTACACCTTCAGCTTTTCACAAGACGGATATGTCACCAAGAAAATCACCTTCAATAGCACAATCCCCGGCGAAAGGGCCAGTGAGGGGTTTGCCCCGTTCGAATTTCAGGTAACCTTGTTCAAGCAATACGAAGGAGTCAACTTTGTCGTGTTCAACCAGCCTGTCGGTAAAATAAAATACAGTGAAGAGCTGGCTGATTTTGATTACGATACAGACTATTCCAAATCCATACAACAGCGTCTGGAAGAAGCAGCCAAGGAAGTAGAAAAGAAATCCAAGGAAGAAGACAAAGAAGAAAAACAAAAAGAAAAAGAAAAANNCCCTGCCCGCCTATGGATTTATCAATTTTGGCGACGGTGCCGGAAGAAGGGAAATCACAAAGGAACAATTTGAAGAATACGCAAAAATCTATCACTGATTTTTTTCCTGACTGAATTTGCGTATCATCCTGGCCATTTTCCTTGTAATCTCTGGAATTCCGGCCTTAATTACTTCGTAAATATTGCTGTTACCGGCTTTAACAATACTGGTTGCAAGACCTGAAACAACCGGTTTTCCCTTCTTATCCACACACGAAAAATGAACTTTCAATTGATAGGACAAGCCACCGGCATCAATTCTGTCAGGATTATCGATGTAGTGACGGAT
>DNDT01000115.1 GCA_003487525.1 Flavobacteriales bacterium | reverse complement strand
TCAACGAGGCCTTTGCGGCCCAGTACATCGGATGTGAAAAAGAGCTCGGACTGGATCGTGAAAAAGTCAATGTGAACGGTGGCGCCATTGCCCTGGGACATCCGTTGGCAGCGACGGGAACCAGGCTTACCCTGACACTTGCAAGGGAAATGAACATCAGAAAAGTAAAGTACGGAATTGCGTCCGCATGTATCGGAGGAGGCCAGGGTACGGCAGTTCTGTTGGAAAATAGTAATGCATAATTGTTCGGTTATGGAAGACAATATCATCAGACAATGGCAAATGACGGAAGTCGATGGAGAGCTGATACTGGTTGAATCAGAATTTCCCGAATTGAGCAGGTACGAAGCACTGGTCAAGGTGGCCGGTTGCGGAGTGTGTCATACGGATATCAGTTTTTGGCACCATGGTGTGAGAACTAAAAAAGAACTGCCTTTGACCCTTGGTCATGAGATCAGTGGAAAAGTGGTGGCCGGGCCAACTCATTTAAAGGGAAAAAACGTCATAATTCCGGCTGTTTTGCCATGTGGCGAGTGTGAACTCTGTACCAAAGGCAGGAGTAACATTTGTCAAAATCAGTTAATGCCGGGAAATGATTTTCACGGTGGATTTGCATCTCACATAAAGGTTCCGTTCGAATTTTTATGCGAAGTACCCGATTATGTACTTAAAAAATACCCTCTGGAACAACTTGCCGTCATTGCGGATGCCATTTCTACGCCCTATCAGGTAATCGAGAAATCAGAACTGGAATTTGGTGATTTTGCCATCGTTATCGGTGTGGGTGGTGTCGGGATATACGGGGCATTGATCGCCAAGATAAAAGGAGCAAAGGTCCTTGCCATCGATATTAATGACAAAAAGCTGGCGCAGGCAAAGGAAAACGGCGTTCACGCAACATTAAACTCCGTCGGATTGAATCCCAAAGAGGTTAAGGCCAGGGTGAAGGAGATCGCTGCAGAACTGGGTGTTTCTAAAACTGGCTGGAAAATATTCGAATTCTCGGGCACAACGGCGGGACAGGAAATGGGATTCAACCTTGTAACCTTTGCATCCACCCTGAGTGTTGTCGGATTTACCTTAGACAAACTGGAAATCCGCCTGAGTAACCTTATGGCGTTTGACGCCAAAATAATTGGGACATGGGGATGCAAGCCGGAATTGTATTCCGAAGTAATCGATCTGATCGGAAGCGGTAAACTGGATATTGCCGATTTCGTCGAAACCTTTCCCCTGTCACAGATAAACAATGTATTTGCCGGTACCCTTGAACACAAGTATGACAAGCGTTCTATTCTGGTACCTGATTTTAATTAAAAATGGATATGAAAACAACCGATACGTTAAAGGATCATGATATTGTAAAAGTCACGTTTAAAGACATCATTTATGAAAAAAGACCTTGCAGGGATTTCGCGGGTAATAAAGTGGATGGACTTTACAACGCATGGATTTTTCTGAATAATCCCGACCAATATAATTCGTATACAACACAGGCTGTAAAAGAAGTTATCCTTGCTTTCAGGCAGGCTTCGAATGACCGAAGTGTCAATGCGGTGGTATTCACGGCTGTGGGCGACAAAGCCTTCTGCACAGGTGGAAATACCAAGGAATACGCCGAATACTACGCCGGAAATCCACAGGAATACAAGCAGTACATGCGTCTGTTCAACGATATGGTGTCTGCCATTCTTATGTGTGACAAACCTGTGATATGCAGGGCCAATGGAATGCGAATTGGCGGCGGACAGGAAATAGGAATGGCCTGTGATTTTACCATCGCTCAGGATCTGGCGAGATTCGGTCAGGCGGGTCCGAAACACGGCAGTGCACCTGACGGCGGTTCAACCGATTTTCTTCATCTTTTTGTTGGGGTTGAACTTGCGATGTTCTCATGCACCGTATGCGATCCCTGGTCTGCACATGAGGCAATGAGATATGGTTTGTTAACCGAAATAGTGCCTGCTCTCAAGGTGGATGGTGAATTTGTTCCAAATCCATTGGTGAGGACGGATAAGTGGGTGAGCGGAAAAACAGGCGAAATCATTTATGGAAAGAGCAAAAAGGGAAAAGACCTTGAAGAAGCCAAGAACATCCTGAAAAAAGGAGAAGTCGATTTGTCGTTACTGGATGAAGCGGTGGACAGAATGTGCACCAAACTCATGATGACCTTCCCGAACTGTCTGAGTAAAACCATTAACTCCATCAGAAAGAAAAAACTGGAGCACTGGGATAAGAACAAGGAATCGAACCGTGACTGGCTGGCCTTGAATATGATGACCGAAGCCAAAGCCGGGTTCAGAGCCTTTAATGAGGGCACGGGTAAAAACAGGGAGGTCGATTTTGTGGTATTGAGACAGAGACTGGCACAGGGATTGGAATGGAATGACGAAATGCACGAAGCAATTTCACCCCAGTTCCGTCACGCAGAAACCCATTAGGACCATGGAAAAAATTGAGCTGAAGTATTCACATAACGATTCGGTCGCCAGCATAACCCTGAACGACGGCAAAGGCAATGTACTGGACAATGTGATGATGCTTGAATTGATTGAGACGCTTGGTGAACTGTCGTTGAAAAAGGATATCAAGCTCATTGTGTTCCAGGGAGCAGGTAAGCACTTTTCGTTTGGTGCAAGTGTCGAGGAGCATACCAGGGAATTTGCCGAGGCCATGATCAAAACATTTCACCAGCTGTTTTATAAATTGATTGATCTGGGAATTCCAACCCTGTCAAAAATATCGGGTCA
>DNDT01000186.1 GCA_003487525.1 Flavobacteriales bacterium | reverse complement strand
CGGCCGTGTTGTATACGACGATCACAAACACTTCATGAAAGTGGGAATCAATGCCAAACTCGCTTTCGGCATGGAAGCCGTTTACATGCAGTTTGAAGATTTTGATTACCGCGTGGACAACGGGGATACCATTTCCATACCACGCAAAAGAGTTAACTACGGGCGATCTGCCGGCTATGACCCATCTCAGGGATATGGATTCAACGACCTCTTTCAATACGATTCAAAGATGTCACCGGCCTTTGACGTCGGATTTATTTACGAGTACCGGCCCGACCGGGAAAAATTCAAGTACGACATGGACGGAGAATACGATCGGTGGATGAACGACAAGAATAAATACAAGTTAAAGCTGGGTATTTCGGTGACCGATATAGGACGACTCAAGTTTGACAAGGCTCCCACGAGTTATGATTTTATAATCGATACGACAAACTGGGATGTTTCACAACTGGAAATCAAGACCTGGGATTCCTTTGATTCGACCGTTACGGCAAGTTACGCTAAAGCTTCGGGAGATGAGAGAACGTTTAATATGTCCCTGCCAACCGCACTGAGCATACAGATTGATTACAATATATGGAATGATTTTTACCTGAATTTTACCCCATACTGGGCCATTTACAGCAACAGTTCACCAACCAAGGTTCACAACATCACGACCTATTCACTGACACCGAGGTACGAAAGCCAGTGGTTTGGGGCCAGTATGCCGTTTTCATATAACAATTATGGAAATACGGCGATTGGCGTTTCTTTTAGGGTTGGACCACTGACCATCGGAACCACTGATTTCGTCCCATATTTTGTTGCAGGCAACATCTTTGGTGTGGATGGGTATTTTTCGCTTAAGGTACCGCTTTACAGAAGGGGCAAACCAAGTGACAGAGACGAGGACAAGGTGTCTGACAAATTGGATCTATGCCCGGACATTGCAGGTCTTATGGCTTATGACGGTTGTCCGGACATCGACAACGACGGCATACCCGATATCTACGATGACTGTCCGGCAGATTCAGGTGTTGCCGAATTCCGAGGCTGCCCTGACAGGGATGGTGATAAAATTATTGACCGATACGATGAGTGTCCCGATGTTGCGGGTATTTTGGCCTTCCAGGGATGCCCGGATACAGATGGTGACAGTATTATCGATTCAAGAGACAGTTGCCCGACCCTTCCCGGTATTCCATTCTACGCCGGTTGCCCGGATACGGACGGGGACAGCATCATCGATCCCGACGACCTGTGTCCTGAACATCCCGGCCCTGTTGAGAACGGCGGTTGTCCGGACAGGGACAAGGACGGTCTTTTTGACTTCCTGGACGAATGCCCGGAACAATATGGCCCGAAAGAAAACAACGGTTGCCCATGGCCTGATACGGATCTGGACGGAATTCTGGACAAAAACGACAGATGTCCGAATAACCCGGGCCCACCGGAAAATTATGGCTGTCCGTACACCGATACAGACGGTGACAGTATTTTGGATAAGGACGACGAATGTCCAAACGTACCCGGTGTCCGTGAGAACAATGGATGTCCTGTCATAGAAGCGGAAGAACAGGAGATTATCAATACAGCATTTGCTGCCCTGGAATTCCTGTCAGGCAAAGCGGTTATCAGAGACGAATCTTTTGCATCGCTGGATGAACTGGCATCCTTGCTGGTTAAAAAATCCGAATGGAAACTCAAACTTGAAGGTCACACGGACAATGTCGGTGACGAGCGCAGCTACCTCATTTTGTCCAAACAACGAGCCGAAGCGGTGCAGACATACCTGAGCAAGAACGGCGTTGAAAAAGAACGCATCAAGGTTGAATTCTACGGAGAGACCAAGCCAATTGCATCCAATGACACTCCTGAAGGTCGTCAGAAGAACCGTAGGGTTGAGATGGAGATTCAGTTTGAATAGAGTGGAATCAGTAGGGATTGATTCCAGATCAATATTTTCTCGATCTTCAATCAAATAACCAAATAAGCAAGTNNATTTTTCAATTCTTCAATCAACTCCTAAGACACCAACCACCGAATGGCGCTGGCTTCATCAAGAAATGCCTGAGTGGGAATGATGGGTTTTATGAACTTTACCTGAGAGTTTATTAGCAACATGGTTGCCGGGCTTTTAATAACCAGGGCATCCTTGGCTCTTACTTCACGGCGTGTTTTTTTATTGTATTCCTCCCTCCCGGCTGAATCGATGCTTGCACTGTCGTTTACCAGAATCAGAAACGGAGCTGTCTCCTCATCCATGAGTTCGACATAGGCTTTGAAATTTTCTTCAAGATTTTCAGCCGTAAGATGTGCGTTGTCCTTTATCGCGATTCGAATAATTCCTTTTTCGAGTTTTCGGATACTCGCCGTTTCCGTTAATATTTCCTTTATTACATTCATCTTATTCCCTAGGCAAAAGAAGCAATTATTCCGCTTCCAACCTTTCTTCTTTATACTGAATTTTCAACAGAATGTTCTATTTTTCCGGATAATATGGAAGCGCATTACCGAAAACTGGAAAAGATGTACCTGAATGCCCCTGTTCAGAAATTATATCCGGGAATACGCGCTGAAATCTCCAAGGGGTCAGCGCAGATCACTTTGCCTGTGAATCCTTCATTTTTTCACGCAGGACAGGCAGTTCATGGCTCGGTCTATTTCAGGTTGCTCGACGATGCGGCCTATTTTGCGGTTAATTCCGTTGTTTTTGACGTATTCATGCTCACAACATCCTTTCACACCGAACTTTTAAGACCGGTGACCA